>NZ_PNOZ01000002.1:0-175138 GCF_002879555.1 Verrucosispora sp. ts21
GGCAGCCCGACCCGCGCAGGGATCAAGCCTGACCGCCCGGAGCGGGTCGGGCTGCCCCGGAACCCCCCACCGCACCACTACGACGAATGCCGGCGACTCTGCACGATCCGGAACCGGTTCGCCACGTAGGCCCCGTCGGTCAACGCCGCATTGGCCGCCGCGTTCGCCCCGCTGCCGTGGAAGTCGGAGAACGCCGCCGACTGGTTCACGAAGACCCCGCCGGTGAGGTTGGCCGACAGGTGCACCCCGACCTCGATCGCGGCGTTCTCGGTGGCGGCGAGCACCGACTCGTCGGTGGAGTAGACCGCCGCGGTGAGGGCGCCCTTCTCCCCCACCGTCGAGCGCAGGATCTCCAGGCTGTGTGCGGTGGAGTCGGTTGCGATGGCGAAGGAGATCGGCCCGAACCACTCCCGCGAGTAGGTCGCGGTGTCGCCCGCGTCCAGCTTGACGATCGTCGGCGTACGCACGACGGCGCCGGGGTAGGCCGGGTGCTCGACGGTACGGGACTCCAGCACCGGCTCGCCGACCTTGGTGACCTCGTCCAGCCGCTCCAGTACGCCGTCGTTGACGATCGCGCCGGTCAGCTCGACACCCCGGGCGGGGTCGGCGGTCAGCTTGCCGACGGCGGCGGCGATGCCGGCGGCCACCTCGTCGAAGCTCTTGTGCCCCTGGTCGGTGTCGATCCCGTCCCGGGGGATAAGGATGTTCTGCGAGGTGGTGCACATCTGGCCGCTGTAGAGCACGAGGGTGAAGCCGAGATTGCGGCACATGCCGACGAAGTCGTCGGTGGAGTCGATGACGACCGTGTTGAGGCCGGCCTTCTCCGTGTAGACGGCGGCCTGCCGGGCGTTGGCTTCGAGCCAGTCGCCGTACTCGGTGGAACCGGTGAAGTCGACGATCTTGACGGCCGGGTGCAGGGCCAGCGTGGTGGCCAGCTTCTCGTCGGCGGCCTCCGGGGCGAGCAGCACCAGGTTCGGGTCGAAGCCGGCCTCGGCGAGCACCTCGCGGGCGTACCGCACGGTGATGGCCAGCGGCAGCACGGCCCGCGGGTGCGGCTTGACGACCACCGGGTTGCCGGTGACCAGGGAGGCGAACAGGCCCGGGTACGAGTTCCAGGTCGGGAAGGTGTTGCAGCCGATGACCAGGCCGACGCCGCGGGGCACCACGTGGAAGGTCTTGGTCATCCGCAGCGGGTCGCCCTTGCCGGCGGCCTTCTCCCAGCCGGCGGTGCCCGGGTGCCGGGCCATCTCGGCGTAGGAGTAGGCGATCGCCTCCAGGGCCCGGTCGAGGGCGTGGGCGCCACCGGCCTGGAAGGCCATCACGAACGCCTGACCGCTGGTGAACTGCACCGCGTTGGCCAGCTCGAAGACGTGCTTGTGCAGCCGGGCCAGGATCTCCAGGCAGACGCCCGCCCGGGTCTGCGGACCGGCGTCGCGCCAGGCGGGCAGCGCGGCGGACGCGGCGGCGACCAGCTGGTCGGCGGTGGCGTGCGGGTAGGTCACGTTCAGCTCGACGCCGAACGGGCTGGTCTCGGTGGCGATCCACTGGCCGTCGGTGGGCTGGTCGAGCGGGAAGTTCCCGCCCAGGTACGCCTCGAAGGCGGCCTTGCCGTCGGCCGCCGCGGTCTCGCCGTACACCCTGGGGCTCGGTGATTCCGGGTAGGCGGACCAGTACCCGCGCTCCGTGATCGCGGTCAGCGCGCGGTTGAGGGTTTCGGCGTGCCTGTCGTAGTGGGGGTGCGGGGTGTCCGTCATGCCCGCCATCATGCAACAGGAAGCCCCGCGATCAGTAGAGGCGTGTCACAAACTCAGAGGGTCAACTGCCAGTCCGCGGCGCTTTCGGCCACCCGGTAGCCGAGCTGTTCGTTGATGTTGACCATGTGGTCGTTGACCGCTGCGTTCCAGGTGTCGATCACCCGCAGCTCCGGCTCCTGCGCCAGCATCTGACGCAGGTTCTCGATCTTCACCAGCAGGCCGAGGCGATGCCCCCGGTGCGCCGGGTCGACGATTGTGATCTCCTGCGAGGCGTACCAGTTCGTGAACGGGCCGGTCTGGATCATCGTCCAGGCGACCAGCCGCCCGGTCTGCTCGTGCACCGCCCCGAGGTGATAGCGCCGCCGACCGCGCAGCGCCTGGAACCGCTCGATCTCGCGGATCCGCGCGGCGTCCACCCGCTCCCCCTCCATGGCGAGATCGCCGGTCGGCGCGTCGACGAGCAGCCGGGCCTCCAGCCGGGCCACGTCGGCCACGTACTCCTCGGGGGCCGCGCCGCACCACGCCACCGTGCGGTAGCCGACCGCCCGCGACCGGGCCTGCTCGTGCAGCGCGGTGAGCGCCGCCTCGTCCAGCCGGGTGGTGTCCAGCCGGCGACGCACCATCGGCAGGGCGGCCTGCGCGCCGACCGCCGCCGCGAAACCCGCACCGGGCGGCTGCCGGTCCTCTCCCGGCCGCACCCCGTCGACCTCTGCGATCAGGTGTTTGCGCCCGTGCCCCAGGGCCACCTCCCGGGCGTGGGCGAGCAGGGCCCGGCCCACCCCGCGCCGCCGGTGAGCCGGGTCGACGAAAAGCTCGACGAGGACGTTGCTGGTGTTGTCCAACTGCGGCAGGCGTAGCCACAGATATCCGACGGCCTCGCCGCCCTGCCGGGCCAGCGCGCGATAAATCAGACTGCCGTACGGCGGATGGGCTGCCACCAGGCCGAACTCGACTCGGTCACCGACCGGCACGTCAGGCGTGTCGAGGGCTTGGACCGCCGCGCGGATCCGGTACGCGTCGTCCAGCGCCGCCTCGTCGCAGCGGTCGAACGGGGCTACGGCGATGTCCATGGCCGCGAGCCTGCCCGCCACCGCCCGACCCTGCCACCAGTTTTTGCATCACACCGACAGCTGCCAGTTGCTCCACCGGTCCCGCACCCGGAAGCCGAGCTGCTCGTTGATCGCGATCATGTGCTCGTTGCTGTCCGCGTTGAAGGTGTCGATGGCCTGGACATCCGGCTCGTGGGCGAGCAGGTGCCGCAGATTTTCGATCTTGGCGAGCAGGCCGAGCCGGTGCCCACGGTGCTCGGGATCCACGATGGTGATCTGCTGGAAGGCGTGCCAGCCGGTGGACGCGCCGACGTCCAGCAGCGTCCACGCGACAAGCCGCCCGGTCGCCTGATGGCGTACGCCCGCGTGGTAGCGCCGCCGGCCGCGGGCCGCCAACGCCCGGTCGGTGCCGCGCACCCGCTCGGCGTCGATCTGCTCCGGCTCCCAGGCGAGATCACCCATCGGCGCGTCGGCAAGCAGCCGACCGTCCAGGTACGCCACGTCGGCGAGGTGTTCCTCCGGCGTACCGCCCTGCCAGAACAGCAGTTCGTACCCGGCCGTCCGGGCCCGGGCCTCGGCCAGCAGCGCGTCGAGTAGCGCCTGGTCGAGGTGGCGGGTGTCGAGTCGTCGCCGCACGTCGACCAGGGCGTCCGTCGCGCCGACGGTGGTCGCGAAGGCGGTTGCCGGCGAGGGGCGGTCCGGCTGTCCGGGCAGGTGCGCGGGGCTCATCGTGCTCACCCGTACACGTCCCCGCTCGCGCAGCACGTCGAGGCCCCGGTCGAGCAGCGCGCGCCCCACCCCCCGGCGACGGTACGCCGGATGCACGACCAGGTCGGCGGAGGCGTTCTCGGTGTTGTCCAGCTGCGGCAGGTCGAGCAGCAGATAGCCGGCGGGCGCACCGTCGACGTGGGCCAGCAGGTGCACCGCCACGTCGCCGGGCATCGGGTGCCGGATCATGCCGAAGAACCGTTGCCGACAGCTGGGCAGGTCGGGCACGTCCACCGCCCAGGCGGCGGTGTCGATCTCGTACGCCTGCTCGATGGCGGTGTCGTCGCCGGCACCGAAGGGCGCGATGGTGAGGGTCATGTCGGCAGCCTGCGCGAGGAAAAGACGAACGGGCCAGCGAATTTTCGCTGGCCCGTTCGGACGTTGGTCGGGAGGGTCGATCGCACAACGCCTCCGGCGTTGGGTCGTACAGACTGAAAGTCTACGGCGATACGCCCTCCCGCACGGAGCATCTTCCGCTGTGCGGTTCTTGCCGTCAAGTCCCCGTCGGCGTGTTTTCCGCATTCCTGAAGAAACGTGAATACACTTCGATCACCGGCGATTCCGCTTGATCATTTACCGCTGGTCACGGCATTTCCGCTGATCATGTGCCCGGTCGACTCAGCCGAGCAGGCCGGCATCGCGGGCGGCCCGCAACGACGGCTTGATCCGATGGGTCGGCCCCACCTCGCCGGCCACCGCGTCGAGGGTCTTGAGCCCTTCGCCGGTGTTGAACACCACCGTCTCGGCGGTCGGATCCAACCTGCCGGACTCGACAAGCTTGCGCAGCACCGCCACTGTCACGCCACCGGCCGTCTCGGCGAAGACCCCTGTGGTACGCGCCAACAGCCGCACTCCGGCGCGGATCTCGTCGTCGTCGGCGTACTCCATCCAGCCGCCGGTGCGGCGTACCGCCTCCAGCGCGTACAGACCGGCGGCCGGGTCGCCGATGTTCAGGGACTTGGCGATGCCGGTCGGCTTGACCGGGGTGATGACGTCGCTGTCGGCGTGCAGGGCGGTGGCGATCGGGTTGCAGCCGGCCGACTGCGCGCCGAACACCTTCCAACCGCCCGCAGGCGCCTCGACCAGCCCGATCTCGACCAGCTCGGTGAATGCCTTGTCAATCTTGGTGAGCAGTTCGCCGGAGGCCATCGGGATGACCACCTGGGCGGGAATCCGCCAACCGAGTTGTTCGGCCACCTCGTAGCCGAGCGTCTTGGAACCCTCCGCGTAGTACGGCCGGACATTGACGTTGACGAAGGCGGTGTCCTCGAACTCGTCAGTCTCCACCAGCTCACCGCAGAGCCGGTTCACGTCGTCGTACGAGCCGTCGATGGCGACCAGGTCGCCGCCGTAGACGGCGGTGGTCACCACCTTGCCCTGTTCCAGGTCGCTGGGGATGAAGACCACCGAGGGGGTGCCGACCCGGGCGGCGTGCGCGGCGACCGAGTTGGCCAGGTTGCCGGTGGAGGCGCAGGCGAACCGGGAGAAGCCGAGCGCCCGGGCGGCGGTCAGCGCCACCGACACCACGCGGTCCTTGAACGAGTGGGTGGGGTTGGCGCTGTCGTCCTTGACCCACAGCGGGGCGGTGATGCCCAACTCGGCGGCGAGCCGGTCGGCGGCGACAAGTGGGGTGAACCCCGGTTCCAGGGTGACCCGGGTGGCCGGGTCCTGACCGGCGGGCAGCAGGGCGGCGTACCGCCAGATGTTGCGCGGGCCGGCCTCGATCTGCTCCCGGGTGACGGCAGCGAGGGCGGCCGGGTCGTAGTCGACCTCCAGCGGGCCGAAACACTCGTAACAGGCGTGCTGGGCGGCGAGGGGGTAGCGGGCCGAACAGGCGCGACAGACCAGAGCGCGGGCCGGGCTGGTGGCGGTGTTGATGCCGGAGGGGGCGAGCGTCGACGTCATGCCGAAGTCCTCTCATCTTCCCCCGCATCGCACTCTGCGGCGGGGACGGAATTGGCACCTGCCCCGCCGGACGCTCAACGATGAGCGCGCGAGGTGGTTGCCGGGGCGTCGTCGGGCCGTATCCCTCAGCCCCTCTGGATGAGGTATGCAGTTGTGCTGCCGATTCTAGGCAGTAGCGCCGCCGCCGTCGCCTGGCTGTCCCAGCTTGTGAGCGAAATCGCCGATTGGTCCGCAGGTCACGCTCATTCCTGGATCGAGTGGCATCAGTGCCGCCGAAGCACCACCCGATCCAGGTCCGAGCATGATCGCGACTCTCGCGAGGGAGGGTCAGGCCGGCACGGAGCTGCGCGCGTCGGCGTCGAGAGCGAGTTGCCGCCCGCCGCGCTGCCCGAACAGGTTGTCCAGCGCCCAGCTTCCCGGGCCGAGGATCGCGACAAGCAGGAACGACCAGCAGAACAACACGGACAACTCGCCCTGGTTGCGCATCGGCAGCAGCGCCTCGGGCTGGTGGACCATGAAGTACGCGTACGCCATCGAGCCCGAAGCCAGCAGCGCGGCGGGACGGGTGAAAAGGCCGACAAGCACCAGCGCACCACAGAGCGCCTGGATCAGTGCGGCCCACCAGCCCGGCCACTGGCCGAGCGGCACAGGTTCACCGCTGCCCCGGTTACCACCGAAGATGCCGAACAACGAGGCCAGGCCGTGACAGAGAAACAGCAGGCCGACAACCATGCGGAACAGGGACAGTGCCGGCCCGCCGAACCGGTCGATACGCATTCGGATACCTCCGTAGTAGATCCGATGAGGGGATCCAGAATGCGAGATGTATAGATAGTTGTCGATGCAATCTCTGACTGTGGGAACGCTCCCAGACCATGCTAGCGGCTGAAACTTCCGGGCGCTGTCCCGTCACTCAGCGTCCAACCGGTTCGCGGAAGGCTCGCGCCACGGGAATCCCCTTACTGAGGCGGGTGTGCTCCTCGATCACGAATCCGGGACGTCAGGACCACGCGTGGTATCGGGCGATGTGACGATGTCCCGATGCGCGGGACACGTATGACATCTCCAGCAACGACCGCCCGGCGCCGGACCCGGCCGTATCGCCGCCCGGTCGGGGCGCTCGCGACGCTGGCCCTGCTCGTCGGGTGCGCCCCGACCCCCGACGCCGGGGACAGCGCCGCCGGCGCGACCGACACCCCACCACCGGTCGCCACCCCGTCGACGGGTACGCCGCCGACCGCCGACACCGCCGCACCAGGCCCCTGTCCGGCCGAGGGCGTACGGATCAGCTCCCTCGGGGTGAGCGCGGCCATGGGCCTGCGGGCGATGAGCCTGGAACTGGTCAACTGCGGCAGCCACCCGTACCGCCTGCACGGCTACCCGCAGCTACGGCTGCTGGACAGCGACGACAACCTGATCAGAGTCCGGGTCATCGCCGGAGCCGCAGAGATCACTTCGGGCTTCGACGACCCGCCCCGGCCCCTGACGCTGGCGCCCGGAGAAGCCGCGGGCGCGGCAGTGCTCTGGCGCAACCTGGTCGACGACCCGAGCGTGGTCGCCACCAATGCGCAGCGGCTGGAGGTCGCCCCGGCGGAGGGAGAGCCGACGCAGGAGGTCGCCGTCGAGGGGCCGATCGACCTCGGCAACACCAACCGGGTCGGCGTGAGCGCCTGGAAGAAGCAGCCCCCCACCTCGGCGCTGCCGCCCGCCACACCCCTCGCCCCGAGCACGGTCCCACCGCAGCACTGACCCGCCGCGAGGTCCTGGTGCGACGACACCCGTTACCGGCGGCACCGACCAGGATCTCGCGGCAGCCGGGCTACGAGACGACGTCCTTGCGGGTGAAGCGCCAGAAGGCCAGTCCCCAGAAGGCGGTGGCGTAGCAGATCGCGGAGACGGCGCCACGGACGATGTCGTCGGTCTGTATCGGGGTGGAGAGCAGCCCCAGCCAGGCGGTGCTGTAGTGGGTGGGCAGGAAGGACCGGATCGCGCCGAGCGCGGTGATCTGGTCCAGGATGCTGGACAGGATCCACAGCAGCACCGCACCGCCCACCGCACCGAGCGCGGCGTCCGTGATCACCGAGAGCAGGAACGCCAGGCCGGCGACGACAAGCAGGACCACCGCGAGGTAGCCGAGGACGGCGAGCAACCGCAGCAGGCCCTCGCCCGGCTCCAACTGGGCGGCGACCGTGCTGCGCAGCGGCGACCAGCCGTACCGGAGGGTGCCGATGAGCAGAGCCGTGCCGGCGAGCAGCACCAGCGCCAACCCCGAGTAGGTCAGGGCGACCAACAGCTTGATCGTCAGCAGCCGGGCCCGTGGCACCGGAATCGCCAGCAGGTAACGCAGGCTGCCCCAGCTCGCCTCGCTGGCCACCGTGTCGCCGCAGAACAGCGCCACCACCACGACCAGCAGGAACGACGCTGACACGAAGATGGTGAACAGGGTGAAGTTCAGCCCGCCGGAGGTGGCGAAGGAGACCAGGCTGCCGAACTCACCCCGGCCGTTGTCGTCGTCGCCGGTGTCGAACTGGAAGGCGATCAGGATGATCAGCGGCAGCAGCACCATGAAGCCGAGCGCCAACTGCGTACGCCGCCGCGACGCCTGCCGCCGGAACTCCGCCGCGAACGGCAGCGTCCGCGAGGGTCGGTAACCGGCACCGGCACCCGAGGGGGCCACCCGGGTCACCGCACCACCGGACGACGTGCCACCGCGCGCCGTCCCGGACGGCGTCGGTTCGTCCCCGCCGCGCGTGGGTTCCACAGTCGATCCCGCCATCACCGGTCCCCGCTTCCCCGAGAGTTCTCCCCCACCAGGGCGAGGAAGGCGTCCTCCAGGCGGCGCCGAGGCACCACCCGGTCCACTCCGATCCCGGCCCGGACCAACTCGGCCACCACCTCGCTGCGGGTGGTGCCGTTCGTGTCGACCACCAGCTGCCCGTCGGTGTCGTCGAGCACCCGTACCCCGCCGAGATCGGCAAGCACCTCCCGGGCCGCCGCCGGGTCACTCACCTCGAACAGCACGCTCGGCGAGTCACCGACGATCTCCTCGACCGGTCCGGAGGCGACGATCCGGCCCTTGTTGACCACCACAGCGTGGGTGCAGGTCTGCTCCACCTCGGCGAGCAGGTGGCTGGAGACCAGCACTGCCCGACCGTCGGTGGCGTAGCGCTGGAGCACCCGACGCATCTCGGCGATCTGGGGCGGGTCCAACCCGTCGGTGGGCTCGTCGAGCACCAGCAACTCGGGCAGGCCCAGCATGGCCTGGGCGATGGCCAGCCGCTGGCGCATGCCGTGGCTGTACTTGCGTACCTTGCGGTGCACCGACGAACCGAGCCCGGCGATCTCCAGCGCCTGGTCGAAGTGCGCGTCGGCCTCCGGCCGCCCGGTCGCCCGCCAGTACGCCTTCAGGTTCTCCAGCCCGGACAGGTGCGGCAGGAAGCCCGGCCCCTCCACCAGCGCGCCGATCCGTGACAGCACCGGCGAGCCGGGGACCAGCCGGTGACCGAAGACGTAGATCTCTCCAGCGGTCGGCTGGGTCAGCCCCATCAGCACCCGCAGGGTGGTGGTCTTGCCGGCACCGTTGGGCCCGAGCAGACCGACCACCTGACCGGGGTGCACCTCGAAGTCCACCTCGGAGACGGCGACGAAGCCGTCGGCGTACTCCTTGCGCAGATGGCGCACGGCCAGCGGCGTGTCCGCGTACTCCGGGTGCACGGAGGTGTCCTGGCGGCGGTGTCGCAGGCGCAGCAGGAGCACGAGCACGACGAGCCCGAGCACGATCGCGGCGAGCAGCCCGACCAGGATCCAGCGCCAGAGCACCGCCTCGGTGGGGATCGGTTCGGCGTCGACGGTGGGCAGGCTCACCGGGCCGGTGGCCGCGACCTGGTAGACCGTCGGCTCGACCGGGGTGGTGTACGCCTGGTCCGAGGTGGCCAGGACCAGGCGGAGGCGATGCCCGGCCTCGACCCGGTGGACGATCGCCGGCAGCGTGACCGTCACCTGGGCGGCCTCGGCGACCTGGGTCGGCAGGCCGGTCAACCGGATCGGGGCGATCAGCCCGCTGGGCAGGGTGGCCGCCCCTTCCGGGTTGACGTCGTAGAGCTTGGCGAAGAGGACCGCCTCGCCGGTGGGTGACGCGGCGCGGATCTGCACGGTGGGCGACCCGACCACGTCGACGGCCTCGGTCAACGGCTCGGAGTCGAACCGGGCGTGCTGGCCCGGTATGTCGGCGGCCACCCCGCTGAGCAACGAACTCAACGAGCCGGCGAAGGGCACCGAGGAGATCGCCGCCGGGTTTCCGGCGGGCGGGTTGGCGACCGGTTGGGGCGGCCCGGCCAGGGCCACCTCCTGCCGGGACTGCCCGTTCAGGCCCGGATAGTCGGCGGTGCGGTAGCCGGTCGCCACCAGTCCCCGGTCCAGCGCGTCGAAGCCGGCGATCCGGGAGAAGGTGAAGCTGTCCGCCGGCGTGGCGGCCGTTCCCGCGACGTAATGGTCGAGCCACTGGGCGGTCAGGAACTTCACCCGGTCGGAGTCGGTACGCGGACCCGCCCCGCCGTCGTGGCCGCCGGTGAACCAGGCGACCCGGACCGGGGTGCCGTTGGCGGCGATGCCCCGGGCGTTGGCGTCCGCCTCGCCGAGCGGGAAGAGGGTGTCCGCCGCCCCCTGCACCAGCAGGGTGGGTGCCTTGATCCGGTCCAGCACCCCGGCCGGACTGGACCGCCGCAGCAGGTCCACGGCGGACTGGTCGGCCTGCCCGGTGACGGCGATGCTCAGGTACGCGGCACACACGTCGGGGGCGAAGCGGCCACAGGCCGGGTCGGGGATGGTGCCGGTGGTCGGTGCGCCCGGCGCGGTGCCCGGCCCCTGCCCGGGTGCCGGGCTGGGCGGACCGGGCGACGGTGCCCCCTCGGGGGGCTCCGCGGTGTTGCCGGAGATTCCCGCCGGACCGGAGCCCACATTCCCCCCGCCGCCGAAGAAGATGCCGGCCCAGCCGGACTTGAACACCCCCCGGGTCGGTTCCCCGCCGGTGCTCTCCGGCAGGAAGGCGCGGGAAAGGTCGTTCCAGGTGATCATCGGGACGATCGCGTCGACCCGCTGGTCCTGGGCGGCCAGCAGCAGCGCCAGGCCGCCGCCGTAGGAACCGCCGACGACACCCACCCGCGGGTCACCGTCGCCGTCGGTACGGATCTCCGGTCGCGCGGCCAGCCAGTCCAGCAGGCGCTGAGCGTCGCGTACCTCGTAGTCGGGGTTGTCCAGATGGATCTGGCCCCCGCTGCGGCCGAACCCGCGCGCGGTCCAGGTCAGCACCGCGTAGCCCCGGTCGGCCAACTCCTCGGCGTCGGTGCGGACCGAGTTCTTGGTGCCGCCGAAGCCATGGGCGAGCAGAACCGCCGGCACCTTCCGGTCCGCGGCGGCGTCGTTCGGCAGGTACAACGTGGTGTCCAGGTCGACCGGCTCGTTGCCGGTCGGTCCGGATGCGACGGTGAGCATCGCGGACTCGGTGCGGAAACCCGGGCGATCCGGCCACGCGGCCCAGACCACGACGGCGGCCAGCAGGACGACGGCCACCGACACCGCGACGGCCCGGCGACCGGTGGGCAGGGCACGGCGCAGCCGCGCGGCCGAGATCGGCGATTTCATTCGCCACACGGTACGGCGCGAAACCTGTGTACTAGCTGAGTTCCGCCGTACGTCCGTTCTGTTCGGCCGAACGTCACCCGGGAGGGGTCAACCGCACAACGTCCATCGGGCCAACCTTTGGGACGACTTCCCATTGTGGAAATTCCTACCTTCCATCGGAATCCATATGGAAGTACGTCTTATCCCTCCCAAAAACAGCACCCACGGTGATCGATTCGATGAGCCTGCGTCACCTCGCGCGAAGTGACGCAAAGCCGACCCGTGAGGCCGGTACCGGGCCAACCGTGTTCGATTAGTTTCCGGTCCGGCGCACGGGACCGGCTCGTCGACGCCGCTGCCGCACCTGCGCCGACCGCTCAAGGAGATCATCATGACCGTTCCCGCTCCGCGGGTCCGTCGCCGACCCCGGACCCGGGGTCGGCTGTTGCCGCTGCTGCTCAGCATCGCGCTGCTGCTCCCGGTGGCGCTGCTCACCGTGCAGGCCCACCGGCTCGTCGACGCCGACCGCGAGGTCGTCGAGCGGGAACGGCTGGGCGTGGAGTACCTGCGGGCCCTCGCGCCGGTCACCGAGGCGCTGGTGAACGCGCAGAGCGCCGCCGTCGCCCGCCGGCCGCTGCCCCGACAGGTCCTGGAACAGGCGATCGAGCAGGTCGCGGCGGTCGACGCCCGGATCGGCGGCGAGTTGCGCACCGGGGAACGGTGGGCCGGCGTCCGGGCGAAGCTGGAGGCGCTGCCGGAACGCTCGCTGACCGACCCGGAGGCCGCCTTCGCCGCCTACCGCGAGGTCACCGACCTGCTGCTGGCCCTGCACACGAAGGTGCGGGAGAGCAGCGGTCTGATCCGGGACGCCGGCGCCGACTCGCACTTCCTCCAGGACGGCGTCGGGGAGGAGATGCCGGAGGCCCTGGTCGCCGCCGGGCGGCTCACCGACCTGGCCATGCTCATCGAACGGCGAGCCGCCACCGAACAGCTGCGCTCCTTCGGTGAACTGGCCGCCCACCGGGTCGCCGCCCTCCAGCCCGCCAACGACCTGGTCAACAACCTTCGGGCGGTGATGGACAGCTCGGAGAGCGCCGACCTGGGCGCGAACGTGCTCAGTTCGTTCGACGCCTACCAGCGGGGGGTCGAGGCGATGGCGCTGACCTCCCAACCCGACCAGACCGGCAAGCTCGACGTGGTCCGGCTCACCGGTGCCCGGCTGGAGGCGCAGGAAGCCGCCAAGCAGCTCCAGCCGGTCCTGCTCGACGAGATCGACCGACTGCTTGCCGAGCGGCTCGACGAACTCAACCGGGACAACCTGCTGGTCCTCGGCGCGGGTGGGCTCGCCGGGCTGCTGCTGATCGCGCTCGCGGTGACCATCTGGATGTCTCACCCGAGGGACAACCCAGGCATTGTCGACGCGCCCGGCAACGAGCCGGAGCGTGCCGGTTCGGACCGGCCGTCCGGCAGTCACTGGGAGCAGATGGCGGCGCAACGACCCCCGGTGCCGGTGGGACAGGGACACGACCCGGATCGCTGGAGGCCCTTCGATGCTGCTCGATAGGCTTCGGATCCGGGGCAAACTCGCCCTGTTGGTGCTCATCCCGGTGCTCTGCATGCTCGGGCTGACCATGCCGGTGGTCTGGGA
Source organism: Verrucosispora sp. ts21 (assembly GCF_002879555.1). Taxonomy (NCBI): domain Bacteria; kingdom Bacillati; phylum Actinomycetota; class Actinomycetes; order Micromonosporales; family Micromonosporaceae; genus Micromonospora; species Verrucosispora sp. ts21. Next base: position 12,744 of record NZ_PNOZ01000002.1, read on the forward strand.
GCGGGTCGGGGTGGCACAGCGTGCCGACGACATCGCCGGCACCGTGCAGGTCGCCAACCGGGTCGGCACCCTCCTGCAACACCTGCAACGGGAGCGGATGCTCGCCGTCGGTCTGCTGCTGCGGCAGGCCGACCGCAGCGACCTGATCCAGGAGATCGCGGAGGTGGACGACCTGGTCGCCGACCTGCGGGCGGAACTGGGCGACGGCCTGACCCCCGCGGTGAGCGCCGCGCTCGACGGGGTCCGGCAACTGGCACCCGTACGCACGGCCCTGCTCGCCGACCGCGCCACAGTCGAGCAGATCCTGGGCACGTACGCGCCGGTGCACCTCGCCCTGATCGACTCGCTGCGGCTGCCGTACGACGTGGACACCCGCACCTCGGTCGGCCGGCAGGTGCTGGCCCTGGACCGCATCCTGCGCAAGAGCGAGGGGATCAGCGCGGGCGCCGCCCTGATCGTGCTGATCGCCGCCGACCCCAATCCGGGGCTCGCCACCGCCTACGTGGCAAACATGGCCACCCTCCGGGCGGACAGCAACCAGATGCTCGGCCTGCTCACCCCCGAACAGCTGGTGCTGATGGACATCGAGCAGGCCGCGGTGGACGCCCGTGCCGGTGAGGACTTCCTCGAACAGAGCGCCCTGGACCCGGTCACCGCGGCGTCCCGGATTCCCATCGAGGCGCTCTACCCGACCACCTCCTCGCTGATCACCCTGGGTCAGTTCGTGGAGAAGAAGCTGGTCACCGACGTCACCGCCGAGGTGCGCGCCGAGCGGCAGGCCGCGCTGTTCGCCGCGTACTGGGTGACCGCCCTGGTCCTGGTGATCCTGGTCGTCGTCGTACTGCTCGCCCTGGTGATCGGCCGGGCGGTCGCACGGCCGCTGACCCGACTCACCCGCTCCGCCGACCGGGTCGCCCGGGTCGCCGAATCCGAGCTGCTGCGGGTCGCCGACGACGAGGCGGACCAGGCTCAGTCGATCCGTCTCGACCGGGTCGAGATCCGGGGCCGCGACGAGATCGGCGATCTGGCCCGGGCCTTCGAACGGGTCCAGACCACGGCCGCCCAGTTGGTGGAACGACAGGTGGCGAGCCGACGCAACGTTGCCCAGATGTTCGGTCACGTCGGTCGGCGTACCCAGAACCTCGTCGGCCGCCAGATCGCCCTGATCGACCGGTTGGAGCAGCAGGAGACCGAGCCGGGGCGGCTGGAGAACCTGTACCGGCTCGACCACATCTCCAGCCGGCTGCGGCGCAACGCGGGCAACCTGGTGGTGCTCTCGGGCGCGGCCGGCGACGTGGTACACGCCGCGCCGGTCCCGCTCGCCGACGTGGTCCGCCTGGCCCTCGGCGAGATCGAGGACTACACCCGGGTGGACGTGCAGGTTCCCGGCGAGGTCTCGGCAGCACCGGCGATCGTCGGTGACCTGGTGCTGGCGCTTGCCGAGTTGATGGAGAACGCCACCGTCTTCTCCCCGCCGCACACCCGGGTGGTGGTCAACGGCGAGCTGACCGAGGACGGTGCCCGGCTGACCGTGGTCGACCACGGCATCGGCATGACCGAGGCGCGGCTGGCCGACGAGAACGCCCGGCTCACCCGGCGCGAGCGGCTGGACCTGGTCCCGACCGAGGTGCTCGGGCTCTTCGTGGTGGGTCGGCTGGCCCGTCGACACGGCTGGCTGGTCGTACTCTCCGCCACTCCGGGCGGCGGGGTTTCCGCCACCCTGTCGATCGCTCGGCCGGACCTGGTGCTCGGCACGCCCGAGCCGGATCTCCGGACCGCCCCGATCACCGCCCGGCCCGCCCTGCCGACGCCATCGCAACCGGTACCCGCCAGCCCTGCCCGGCCCGGGGACGGGCTGGCGGTGGCCGGTACCGGCGGGCCGGGCGGGTTCGACCAGCGGCTGCTGACCCGGGCCACCGCGAGCATCGAGTTGGCCGAGTCGTGGGACGCCTTCGCCACCGCTGCCCGCGCCGAAGCCGACCCGGCTGCGACGCAGCAGACACCGGTTCCGCCGGCACCGCCCGGTGCCACCGCCCCGCCGCCCGGGATCCGGCAGCGGGTTCCCGGAGCCAGCCTGCCGAGAATCACCCCCCAGGTCGGCCCGGCGGACGCCACCACCGCCGACCCGGTCGCCGCACGCACCCTTGTCGAACAGTTCGAGTCCGGGGTACGCCGAGCCGAACAGCAGCGGGAGCACGCGCAGCCCGAGCCGGTGGCTCCCGCACCGTCCGGCGCTCCGGCCCACCTGACCCGGCGGGTTCCCGGCGCGAATCTGGTCACGACGCCCAACCGGCAGCAGCTCACCGACCACCCCGGCGACCCGGCCGAGGTGCGCGATCTCATCAACGCGTTCGAGCACGGCGTCGCCCGGGCTCTGCGCGATGTCCGTCCAGACCGCACCAACGACGAAGGAACGCCACATTGACCAGTCCGCACGTACACGAGAACCTCGACCACTCGGGCCACCCGGTCGGTGACCTCAGCCCCGAGGCCCGCACCTTCAACTGGCTGCTGGACACCTTCACGTCCAGCACGGCAGGCGTGCTGGAGGCGATCGCCGTCTCGTCGGACGGGCTGCTGATGGCCATGTCCGCGATCAAGGACCGCTCCAACGCGGAACGGCTCGCCGCCGTGGTCTCCGGCATGACCAGTCTGGCCGGCGGTGCCGCCAGTTGGTACGCCCTCGGCGGGCTGAACCGGGTCGTGGTGGACATGGCCGAGGGGTATCTGCTGATCAGCGCGATCAGCAGCGGCTCGGTGCTCGGCGTGGTGGCCGACCGGTCCGCCAACCTCGGCACCGTGGCCTACGAGATGACGCTCTTCGCCGGTCGAGCCGGTAGTGCACTCACCCCGCGCCTGATCGCCGAACTCAAGAATTCCGTCCAGCAGTGACTCACGACGCCGCCGGTGAGCAGACAGGGCCGGAGCCCCGGATCCGGCCCTACCTGCGCGCGTCCTCCCCGGTTGGTGACGCCGAGGGGGCACCGGCGGCGTTCGGGGCGGAGCCGGAGACGGCCGAGCCGATCGGCCTGCGCCCGTTCGTGCTCACCGCCGGCCGGGTGGCCGGAGCGGACCCGACGATCGGCCTGGAGACCCAGGTGACAGCCCGGGCGGACGCCGAGGCGTGGCACCTGGCAGCCGCCCGGCTCACTCCTGAACTTCAGGCGATCGTGGCGCTCTGCCGTGAGCCGATCTCGGTCGCCGAGATCTCCGCGAAGACCCGGCTGCACTTCGGCGTGACCCGGGTGCTGGTGGGGGATCTGCGCGCCGCCGGCCATCTCGACGTGCACGTCACCGACACCGACGACGCCCTCGACCCCGACGTCATCCTGCGAGTGATTGATGGACTCCGTGCAATCTCCTGACTGGCCGGTCGCCCCGCAGGGCGCGCTCTCCGCCAACAGCGCCACCGCCCGTTACGGCGGCCCGACACCGACTCCGCCGCCGGTGGTGGGGCGAGCCAGTCTGCCGCCGCCCCAGCCGGCAGCCCAGCCGTACCATCCGCCGGTCGCCGCGCCGGCCGCGACCGGCACCCCACCGCGCCCCGCGCCACCGATCCCGGTCAAGATCCTGATCGCGGGTGGGTTCGGGGTCGGCAAGACGACAACCGTGGCGTCGATCTCGGAGATCGATCCGTTGACCACCGAGGCGGAGATGACCATCGCCGGGATCGGGGTCGACGATCCGGGACAGCGCTTCGACAAGACCACCACCACCGTGGCGATGGACTTCGGCTGCGTCACCATCGACCGCAGTCTCAAGCTGTACCTGTTCGGCACGCCCGGTCAGGCCCGCTTCGGCTTCATGTGGGACGACCTGGCGCGCGGCGCGCTCGGCGCGTTGGTGGTGGTCGACAGTGCCCGGCTGGACGACTGCTACCCGGCGATCGACTTCTTCGAACGCGCCGGGCTGCCCTTCGTGGTCGGGGTGAACGCCTTCGACGGGCGGCTGGCGCACGACCTCGGCGCCATTCGTTGGGCCCTGGCGATCGGCGACCATGTACCTCTGGTGCAGTTCGACGCCCGGGATCGACTCTCGGTACGGGACGCCCTGCTGGTCGTCCTGGACCGGGCGCTGGCCCGGGCCACCCGGGACAAGCGGGCCTGAGCCGAACGGCTCGGAGCCCCTCGTGGGAAGGGGTGAGGCGGATGCGAGGCGGGCTTGACGAGACCCTGGCCCGGATGCGGCGGCGCGAGGAGGCACTGCGCCGCCGGTCCACCGAACCGGCCGACGGCGAATCCGGGTCGGCGGACGGGGCACCCCCGTCCAGTGCCGACGGTCGCAACGACGGCACCGGCTGGGCCCCGCACCGGGAGGCGGGCGGGCACGTGCTCGATGATGTCGCCGAGGCGCTGCGGGCCGCCGTCGCGGTCCATCCCGGCACGGCGGTCACCGCCCGGATCGACCACGACGGGCAGGCGTACGACCTGCGGGTGGCCTGGACCGGCCAGGAGGTGACGGTGACCGGGCAACCGGTGGCGGCACCGCCGTCCTGGCCGTTGTCGGCGAACACCGTCGCCGGCTGGCCCGCCCGTCAGGAGACGCTGACCGGTGACCCGGCGGCTCGGCTGGCCGAGCTGATCCGCCGCGACCCGTCCCTGCTGACCAGCGAGGGTCCGCCGGGCTGACCGCACCCGGGATGATCGGGCCGTTTAGGGTCGGGCGATGGGCGAACCCGAGTTGACCTTGACCGCGAGCCTGCGGGCGGCCGCACTGGACGCCCGGCGCGGCATCGTCCGGCTGCACCCCGAGGTGCTCACCGCGCTGGGCCTGCGGCCGGGCGATCCGGTCCGGTTGACCGGCCGGCGGGTGACCGCCGGGATCGTCGCCCCGGCCGAGCCGACCGCGAGCAGCGCCCTGCTGCACGCCGACGACCTGATGTTGGGCAACCTCGGCGTACGCGACGGCGGCCAGGTACGGGTGAGCGCCGCTCCCACCGTCGCGGCGGCCCGGGTGCTGCTCGCCGGGCCGGCGGAGGTCGTCGCGGTGGTCTCCCCGGAGATGCTCCGGTTGGCGCTGCTGGGCAAGGTGGTCACCACCGGGGACGACGTGTCGCTGCTGCCTCAGGACGTGCTGCCCGACGCCGCGACGCGCAGCCTGGTCGAGGTGGCCCGGCGCAGCCTGTCGACCCGGGTCGGTTATGCCTGGACCAGCACGCTGCTGCGGGTCGTCGCCGCCGAACCCGAGGTCGGTGCCCTGGTCACCATGGACACCACAGTCGGCTGGGAGCACGGGGCCCGCACCCACGGCGTCGCCGGCTCGCTGGCCGGTCGCGCCGCGTCCCTGGCCGGTGCCGGTGGCACGGGCACGGCGTCGCCCACCGACACCTCCCGCTTCGACACCGCCGGTCGGTTCGGCGGGCTCGATGCCGGCCGGGCCGGTGACATGGATGCCGGCGCGGCATCGGCGGGCTGGTCGGGCAGCGGGTCGACCGCCGAAGCGACCGAGCACGTGGCGTCGGTGGACGAGCTGCCCGGCCTGCGTTCCCAGGCCGAGGAGCTGACCCAACTGCTCGACCTGGGCTTTCACCACCGCGAGGTGCTGGGGCGGCTGGGCACCACGGTGGCGCTCGGGGTGCTGGTCAGCGGTCCGGCCGGTTCCGGCAAGTCGGCGTTGGTCCGGGCGGTCGCCGCCCAGGTCGGTGCCCGGGTGCATGCCCTCTGGGCACCCGAGATCGCCGCCCTGAGCAACTCCTCGGCCGCCGCCCGGCTGCGCGAGACCACCGCCGAGGTAATCGCCGACGGGCCGGCCGTGCTGCTGGTCACCGACGTGGAGGCGCTCGCCCCAGCGGACACCCCGGGGCCGGTGGCGACCGTGTTCCGTCAGTGCCTCGCCCAGGTCGTGCACGCCGGTGCGGCGGTGGTCTGCACCACCAGCCGACCGGAGGCACTCGACCCGGCGATGCGCGCCCCGGACCTGCTCTCGTTGCGGATCGACGTACCCCTGCCCGATGCCGCCCTGCGCCGGGAACAGTTGACAGTGCTGACCCGCCCGGTCCCGCTCGCCGACGACGTACGGCTGGACGAGGTGGCGGGGCGTACGCCCGGTTTCGTCGCCGCCGACCTGGCCGCGCTGGTCCGCGAGGCCGGCATCCGCGCGGCGCTGCGCCAGAAGTCCGACGAGAACCCGACGGTCCGGATGGCCGACTTCACCGCCGCCCTGGAGGTGGTCCGGCCGACAAGCATGGCCGCCTCCACCCTGGAACTGGCCCGGGTCACCCTCGACGACGTCGGTGACCTGGTCGAGGTCAAGCAGCAGTTGACCGAGTCGGTGCTCTGGCCGCTGACCTACCCGGACACCTTCGCCCGGCTCGGCGTGCAGCCGCCGCGCGGGGTGCTGCTCTACGGGCCGCCCGGCTGCGGCAAGACCTACCTGGTGACCGCGCTGGCCGGGTCAGGCCGGGCGAACGTGCTCTCGGTCAAGGGCGCGGAGCTGCTGTCGAAGTGGGTCGGCGAGAGCGAACGGGCGGTACGCGAACTGTTCCGCCGGGCCCGGGAGGCCGCACCGACGCTTGTCTTCCTCGACGAGCTGGACGCCCTCGCCCCGGTACGCGGCCAGGCCACCGACGGCGGCACCACCGACCGGGTGGTCGCCGCCCTGCTCACCGAGTTGGACGGGGTGGAGGCGCTGCGCAACGTCGTCGTGGTCGGCGCGACCAACCGGCCCGACCTGATCGACCCGGCGCTGCTGCGCCCGGGGCGGCTGGAACGGCTGGTCTACGTGCCGCCACCGGACGCCGAGGCACGCGCGGCGATCCTGCGCGCCGCCGCGCGTAACGTGCCGCTCGCCGAAGACGTCGACCTCGGTGCGCTCGGCACCGAGTTGGACGGCTTCTCGGCCGCCGACTGCGCGGCGCTGGTCCGGGAGGCGGCACTGGCCGCGATGCGCGAGTCGCTGACCGCCGCCACGGTCACCGCCGCACACGTGGAGACCGCCCGGGCGCGGGTACGTCCGTCCCTGGACCCGGCCCAGGTGGCGTGGCTGGCCGCGTACGCCGAGCAGCGTGGCTGAGCCCTAGAGTGCCGGTGGCGTCGCGTCGAGGTGGATCTCGGCGTGCACCCGGTCGCCGTCCTCGCGCAGCTTCGCGCCGCACTTCTCCAGCACCGACATGGCCCCGCGATTCTCCGGTGTGGTGTCGGCGACCACGACCCGCATGCCGGCCGCGGCGGCCAGGTTCAACAACTCGCGCAACGCCGCCGCGCCGATGCCCTGGCCCCGGGCGGAGCGGCCGAGCCACATGCCCACCTCGGCGACGTCGGGCTCGTCGCGTCGGGCCATCCGGATCATCCCGACCACCTCGCCGCCGGCCATGATCGCGTACATGGCGGTGCGGGTGGCTGCGTCGAGCCCGCCGAAGCTGGCCCGGTGGAACTCCCGGAACGCCTCCCGCCGCGCGTGCGACCAGCCGGCCGGTGCCGCCACCGGCGGCATCACGTCGGCCGGTTCCGCCTCGGCGACCGCTACGGAGAGCAACGGTTCGAGGTTCTGCTCGTCCACCGGCTCCAACCGGACCGCACCCGTCACGTGCCGGAGTCTTCCGCGCCCGGCAGCGGAAGTCCACCGGGTTGGCGAGGAGGTGCACCTCTGGTGCAATCGGATCGGCCGGTCGGCCGAAATCGGTTACCGCCTCACATTCCGGTGTCGTCCGGCCGATCGAATTCGCAGTAGACGGCGGAGGCGTCGTCGGCCCGTTTGTGCCGGCGCAACCGGTCGGAATGGTCCCGCTCGGCAGCCCGCACCCGGGCGATCAGCCCACCCGGCCCTTCGGCTGCCACCACGTCGAGCAGGCCACCCCAGTCGAACAGCCCGAACTCCTCCACGGCGACGGACGCTCCGTCGCTGAGCAGCACCGCGCGGCGCAGCGCCGACGGGCCGCGCAACGGCAGGCTGCCGACCACCGCGTGGTACGCCGCGTCCGGGTCGGCGGCCGCGACCCAGTAACCGTGCGTACGGTTCATCCGCTCCCGTTGCACCGACACGGCGTGCCGCAACCGGGTGGCCCGGTCGATCGAGTCGGGCAGCGCGGCTGCGGTGCCCCGCAGGCCGGCCGCCGCAGAGGCCAGCCGGTCGTCGACGATCACGTCGACCCGGTCGCCGGTGTCGAGCACCAGTGGGCTGTCGCAGAGCACCAGGTAGTCCACCTGATCACCGCCGTCGCGCAGCAGGCAGACGGTGCTGGCCGGGGTCCCCGGATGGTCAAGATCGCACTGGTCGCCGTGGTCGGCGCGAACCGCCAGGATCGCCGCCGCCAGGTTGCTCACCAGCGTCGCCGCCGGCCGAGCCGCCTCGGCCAGCCCGAGCCGGGCGGCCAGATGCCGGACGTACCACTGCGGCCCGTGTACACACCCGGTGTCGAAGCCCTCCGGCACGGTCGCCCCGTCCAACACCCCGACCAGGGGGCCGAACTGGAACACCACGTCCTCGTTGACCGTGCTGCCGGGTGGCGGAGCGGACGCGGAGCGTACCCGCATGGTTGGCGCGGATCCGACGGCCATGCCCCGCCGACGCTCGTCGGCCGTCGCCTCGGGCGGCCCGGTGCCGCTGCCCGGGTGCGTCACCTGCACCCCGGTCCGCCTCGATCCGGCGGGGTCACCTCGGGTCATCGCCGCCACCTCCGCGCCCCGGCTACCCGCCCGGCGTCCCGACATGCCCCCGATGTCGCTCCGGCTCTGCGGGCGGTGAGTTCAGCGGCGGCGGTTACGGGCTCGGGAAGCGCGGAGTCGCCGTAGCCGGCCTACCAGCACCGGGTCGGCGGCCAGCGCCGCCGGATTGTCCAGCAGCGCGTTGAGCAACTGGTAGTAGCGGGTGGCGGAGAGCCCGAAGCGATCCCGGATGGCCTGCTCCTTGGCGCCGGCATGCCGCCACCACTGCCGTTCGAAGGCGAGGATCTCCTGCTCCCGCTCGCCGAGGGCACCGGCCGGCGCGGCCACGGCGTCGGGAGCGGCCACGGCGTCGGGAGCGGTCGGCGTGGACTCGTCCTCGGGCGCTGATCGCGGCGGCGGCACCGCCACGGGCTCCGGGCCGGCGCTGGTCGGCATCCGGGCCTCAGGGCTCTGCGCTGTCGGGGTGGCGTCGGCGGGCGGCATGGGGCTCCTCACGGGGGCGGCCGGCACGGGCGACGCCAACCGGGGTTTCCCAGCCTAACCACAGGTCACACCCGACGCACCAGGAGCGCCGTGCCCCTCGGCCAGCCCTGCGCCGCCGCGCCGGCGGTGCCGGAGGCGACACCGCCCGTGGGCGCGATCCGGGGAGAGATCGCGCCCACGGGCCCCTTCAGGTGATGCCCGTCAGGCGATGTCCCGCCGACGGAGCGTCCAGAGCGCCCCGCCGAGGAAGATCACCACCGCGACCGTGAACAGGATCGACGAGTGCTGCCAGGTGATGTCCAGGGTGGCCGGGTTGCACTCACCGGTGTAGGAGGCGTTGCAGGACCGCCAGTCCTCAAGCGTCAGCGTCTTGGTCATCCAGGCGTACACGTACGTGGGCAGCAGCCATGCCTCGCCGAACCGGACCTGGGCCAGGTCCAGCAGGATGGCGAGCCCGGCCTGGCCGACCACCATGACCGCAATCGCCCCGCCCAGTGCCATCGCGGTGTGCCGGCCGAGCGAAGCCAGGGCGAAGCCCACGGTCGCCGCGACCAGCACCAACACGACCCCGCGCAGCCCGGTGAGCAGGAACGACTGCCAGACACCGGAGGTCATCCCCTCGGTGGTCCCGCGCCAGCTGCCGATCAGCCAGAGAATGCCGAACCACGCCACGGAGGCGGACAGCGCCAGGGCGAGCATCCCGGTGAGCAACGCTCCCAGCTTCGTCAGCAGGACGTTCAGCCGCTTCGGTCGCCACAACAGCAGGTTCATCATCCCGCCGGTGTTCCACTCGGCACCGATGAAGGAGGCACCCACCACGAAGCCGACCATGGCCAGGATGCCCGCGAGTGTGACGAGCATGTCCGGGGCGTTGGCCTTGAAGATGAAGGTCGACGGGAGGTACCACTCCGCCTGGATGTCCTCCCGTGCCGGTGGGGCGATCTCCGCACAGTCGGCCGGGTAGTACTCGACGTCCTCGCCTGCCGCCTTCGCGCGCTCGCAGCTGGCACGCTCCTGCTCGGCCCACCGCACCTGCTCGGCATGGCTTCGGTCGGCGGCCCGCGTGGCCTCGGCCCACTGTTCGGGGCCGATCTTCTCGTTGGTGGCGAACAGGCCCACCACGACGAGGGCCAGGATCAGCAGGCCACCGGCGGTCATCCAGCGGGTGAAGCGCCGCTTGGCCAGCCGGCGCAGTTCGGTACGGAAGAGACTCACGCGCCCCAACCTCCCCCGGTGGGCGCGGACGGTGCCGCCCCATCGACTCGTACGGACTGGTCGACCTGCCGGTGCTGGCCGGGAACCGGCGCGGTGTTGGTCAACTCGAGGAAGACGCTCTCCAGGTCGACCGTGACCGGGGCGAGTTCGCTGACGTAGAGGCCCTGTTCGGCCAGGAGCCGGGTGATCGTGGCCGGCTTGTCCACCCCGGCGACCATCAGGTGGTCCTGGTTCGCGGTCACCCGGTAACCGTTGCCGTGCAGCGCGTTCGCGGCGAGCGGCAGGTCCATGACGGCTTCCAGCCGGACCCGTACCCCGCCGCCGGAGTGCTGCGCCAGCACCTCGTCGACCGGGCCGTAGGCGACCCGACGCCCCAGCGAGATGATGGTGACCGAGTCACAGATCAGCTGGATCTCGCCGAGGATGTGGCTGGAGAGCACCACAGTCATCCCCGACTCGGCGAGGTTGCGCACCAACGTACGCATCTCCCGGATGCCGCCCGGGTCGAGGCCGTTGGCCGGCTCGTCCAGGATCAGCAGCTTGGGGTTCTTGAGCAGAGCCGAGGCGACAGCGAGCCGCTGCTTCATGCCCAGCGAGTACGTCTTGACCCGCTCGCCGGCCCGGTCGCGCAGGCCGACCAGTTCCAGCACCTCGTCGACCCGCTGCTGAGGCACCTCACCGGCGCCGGCCAGCAGGGAGAGCGTGTCGCGGGCGCTGAAGTGCGGGAAGAACTGCGGGCTCTCCACGATCGCGCCGACCTGACGGGCAATCTGGGGCAACGCCGCCGGCACTTCCTGGCCGAGAATGGACATTCGGCCGCCGTCGGAGCGGATGAGCCCGAGCAGCGTACGCAGAGTGGTGGTCTTGCCCGACCCGTTGGGGCCGAGGAAGCCGTGCACCTCCCCCGCCTCGACCCGCATGTCGAAGCCGTCCAGGGCATTGCGGGTGCCGCGTCGTCGACTGCGGTACGTCTTTCGTAGACCTTCGATTTCCAGGACAGCTGGCAAGCTGCACCTCCCCCGTTGGGTGTGGGGCGCCTCCGTTGCGGGGGCGACCACGACACCATACTTGGTATGCACCCGAAGGCAATACCCGGTATGCAGCGCCACGCCGAGACCCTGTTAAAAGGGGCCCCCTGCTCTACCGGAGACGTTAAGAGGGGGCCCTTCCTTACACCTCAGGCGCAGATGACGTGCACGCCGGCGGCGCGGAAGGCATCGACCACGTCGGGCGTGGCGCCCGAGTCGGTGACAAGCGTCTCGACCCGGTCGACCGGGCAGATCCGGGCGAAGGCGTGACCGCCCAGCTTGGACGAATCAGCGATTATCACCACTCGCTTGGCCCGAGCCACCATGAGGTTGTTCATCGCGGCCTCGCCCTCGTGGTGGGCGGCGGCACCGAGCTGCGGGTCGATGGCGTCCACGCCGAGCAGCGCGACGTCCAGGGTCACCTCGCGCAGCAGCGCCCCACCCAGGGGCCCCACCAGCTCGAACGACTTGGGTCGCACCACCCCGCCGGCGACCACGACCTTCATCCGGGAGCGGACCAGCAGCTCGTTGGCGATGTTGAGGGCGTTGGTGACCACGGTCAGCTGGGCGCCCTCGGCGTTGGTGTTGAGATCCGGCCGGACGGCCAGCGCCCGGGCCACCTCGGTGCTTGTGGTGCCGCCGTTGAGGCCGACCACCGTGCCCGGCGTGACAAGCGCTGCGGCGGCGGCGCCGATGCGCTGCTTCTCCGCGGAGTTCTTGGCCGTCTTGTAGCGCAGGGGCAGGTCGTAGGAGACCCCGTTCGCGACCGCGCCACCCCGGGTACGGGTGATCATCTGCTGCTGGGCGAGCTGGTCGAAGTCCCGGCGGATGGTGGCCTGGGAAACGTCCAGCCGGCCGGCGGCCTCCTCGACGGTGACCCGACCGGACTCGGTCAGCATCTCGAGCAGGGCGTTCCATCTCGCGTAACGGTCCACCCCGGGACCTCCGTGTCTGCACGAATGTGATTGGTTGCGTGCACACTAGTGCTCAAAACTAGGAAACAGCAAAACCTGATGCTGCTCGATCAACCAGGCGGTTGCTATTTCCATCGAGTTTCGCGCAGAATAACGCGCGAAAGACGGGTCAAACGAGCCGTATTGCGCAGCCGCTGCGAGGAGTTCTCATGGCGCACGTCCACGCGGAGATCGCTAGTCAGCCGGACTGTTGGCACCAGGCAGCAGACCTCGCTCCGACGGTCCTCGACCGGCTACCACGCGACGGTGAACGGGTCGCCGTCGTCGGCTGCGGCACGTCGTGGTTCATGGCGATGGCGTACGCGGCCCGCCGCGAGGCCACCGGCCACGGCGAGACGGACGCCTTCCAGGCCAGCGAGTTCCCGATCGGCCGCCGCTACGACCGGTTGCTGGTGATCACCCGCTCCGGCACCACCACCGAGGTGCTCGACCTGCTCGCCGCGCTGCACGGACGAGTCCCGACCACGGTGCTGGTCGGTGACCCCACCTCCCCGGCGGTGAGCCTCGCCGACGCCGCGGTGCCCCTGCCGTTCGCCGACGAACGGTCGGTGGTGCAGACCCGCTTCGCCACCACCGCGCTGGCGCTGCTGCGCGCGCAACTCGGCGACAACATCGGCGCGCTGGTCGCCGACGCGGAGGTCGCCGTCCGCGCCCCGCTGCCGATCGACCCGACTCTGATCGAGCAGGTCACCTTCCTGGGCCGCGGTTGGACGATCGGCCTGGCTCTGGAGGCGGCACTCAAGTGCCGGGAGGCGGCCACCTTCTGGGCCGAGGCGTACCCGGCGATGGACTACCGGCACGGCCCCATCTCGGTGGCCGCCCCCGGGCGGCTGGTCTGGGCCTTCGGCGAGTTGCCCGACGGGCTGCCCGAGGATGTCGCCGCCACCGGCGCGGCCTTCGTGCACAGCCGCACCCACGGGGTCCGTACCGTGCTGGGTCGTTGGGCCGCCGGACGCACCCCGGTCGACCCGATGGCGGACCTGATCCTGGCGCAGCGCTTCGCCGTCGCACTGGCGACAAGTCGCGGGCTCGACCCCGACGCGCCCCGGCACCTGAGCCGGTCCGTGGTGCTCGCGTGAGCGAGCGCGACGGCAGGGTCGTCGTCGCGCTGGACGTGGGCGGCACCGGGATGAAGTGCGCGCTGATCCGTCCGGACGGTGCCGTGGTGCACGCCGAACGGCACCGCACCGGTGCCGACCGTGGGGCCGAGGCCGTGGTCGACACGATCCTCGCAGTGGCTGACGGGCTGGTCGGCACGGCGCGGACGGCAGGGCTCACCCCGACCGCGCTCGGCATCGTGGTGCCGGGCATCGTGGACCAGACCCGTGGCGTCGCCGTCTGGTCGGCGAACATCGGCTTCCGGAACGTACCGCTGCGGGACCTGGCCACCGACCGGCTCGGCCTGCCCACGGCGCTCGGCCACGACGTACGCGCCGGCGGCCTCGCCGAGGCGCGCCTCGGTGCCGGCCGCGACGCCGGGCACGTGCTGTTCGTGGCGATCGGTACCGGCATCGCCGCCGCGCACGTGGTCGCCGGAGCGGCGGCCACCGGCGCACACGGTGCCGCCGGAGAACTCGGCCACATCCTGGTCCGCCCGGGCGGTCCGCGCTGTGGCTGCGGACGCTCCGGCTGCCTGGAGGCGATCGCCTCCGCCTCGGCCGTGGCCCGCCGCTACACCGCACTCGCCGCCGGCACGACCGACAGCGCCGACACCACGTCGGACGGCGGGTCCGCTGCCGGGTCGACGCCGGGACCGACAGTGGTCACCGCCGCCGAGGTCGCCGACCGGGCGGCAGCCGGTGAGGAACTGGCCACCCGGGTCTGGCGGGAGGCCGTCGAGGCGCTGGCCGACGGCCTCGCGACCGGACAGGCGTTGTACGACGTGCAGACGATCGTGCTGGGCGGCGGCCTCGCCCAGGCCGGTCCCGGGTTGTTCGACCCGCTGCGCACCGCCCTGCGCGAGCGCCTGACCTTTCACCGGGAGCCACGACTCGTCCCGGCCGCCCTCGGTGACGAGGCCGGTTGCCTCGGCGCCGCCCTGCTCGCCCTCGACCAGTTGGAGGACTCATGACCGTACGGGTGAACGGCAAGGTGGTGACCCCGACCGGGGTCGTCCGGCAGGGCTGCGTCGAGGTCAGAGGCGACCGGATCACCGCGGTCGCCGAGTACCCGTCGGTGCGCGACGGGCACTGGGTCGTGCCGGGCTTCGTGGACATCCACACCCACGGCGGCGGTGGACACACCTTCACCACCGGCGACGCCGACTCCGCCCGGGCCGCCGCCGCGTTCCACCTGGGCCACGGTACGACCAGCCTGCTGGCCAGCCTGGTCAGCGCTCCCTTCGAGCTGATGCGCTCGGCCACGTCTGCCTTCGCGCCGCTGGTCCGCGAGGGGGTGCTGGCCGGCCTCCACTTCGAAGGGCCGTACCTGTCCGCCGCCCGCTGCGGCGCGCAGAACCCGCAGTTCCTCCGCGACCCGTCCACCGACGAGCTGACCGAGTTGATCAAGCTGGGTGACGGGGCGGTGCGGATGGTCACCCTCGCGCCGGAGCGGGCCGGGGCACTGGCCGCCATCGAACTGCTCACCGGCCACGGCGTGGTGGCCGCGGTCGGTCACACCGACGCCACGTACGAGCAGACCCGCGCCGCCATCGCGGCGGGCGCGAGCGTCGGCACGCACGTGTTCAACGGCATGCGTCCGGTGCACCACCGCGAGCCGGGGCCGGTCGTGGCGCTGCTGAGCACCCCGAACGTGATCTGCGAACTGGTCGCCGACGGGGTGCACCTGCACGACGGGACGCTCACCTTCGCCACCTCCACCGCCGGGCCGGAACGCTGCGCGCTGATCACCGACGCGATGGCCGCTGCCGGCATGCCCGACGGCGAGTACGAACTCGGCGGCCAGGCCGTGACCGTCGCCGACGGGGTGGCCCGACTGGCCGGCGACGGTGCGATCGCCGGCAGCACCCTCACCATGGACGCGGCCCTGCGGCACGCGGTGGCCGCCGGCATCCCGGTGCCCGACGCGGTACGCATGGTCTCCACCACCCCGGCGCTCGCCATCGGCCTCGGCGACCAGGTCGGCGCCCTCCAGCCTGGTCTGCGCGCCGACCTGGTGGTGCTCGACAACGACCTGAACGTCGTCCGGGTGATGCGCGGCGGCACCTGGGTGGAGTGACCCCGCATCAGCGGGGTGAGGGGATCTCCACGCCGAGCACCGCCTGCTCGTCGGGGCGGTGCACCAGCTCCTCGGTGAGGAACGACTGCACGGCGTGACGCATCCCGACGTCCCGGGCGGCCCGCTCGGAGAGCAGCCACTTGTGCTCGATGATCTGGGCGAACAACTCCTGCGGCTCCAACTTGCGGCGCAGGTGCGCGGGGACGGCCCGGACCACCGGCTCGAACACCTCGGTCAGCCAGCGGTGGGCGGCCTGCTGCTCGTCGGTCAGGTCGCTCTCCGCCCGGTACGCGTCGAGGTCGTTGAGCAGCTTGCGGGCCTGGTTCTCCTCGGCGTCCAGACCGGTCAGCCGGAGCAGTCGCCGGTGGTGGTAGCCGGCGTCGACCACCTTCGGTCGGATCAGGTAACGCCCGTTGCCGATTGTCGACATGGCCACCTCGGCCACGTCGAAGCCCATCTCGTTGAGCCGGCGGATGCGGCCCTCGATGTCGTGTCGGGCGTCCCGTTCGACCTGCTGCTCGTAGGTGATCTCGTGCCACAGCCGCTCGTAGCGCTGCACGACCTCCTCGCAGACCACCTCCGGGTCGATCGAGTCGTGCAGCAGACCGGCGGCCTGCAGGTCGAGTGCCTCGCCGAAGATGTTGACCCGGGCGATCTCCAGGTCTTCACCACGTTGACCGTTGGAGAGACCGTTGCGCAGCGCCCCGGTCTCCGCATCGACCAGGTAGGCGGCGAAGGCACCCGCGTCACGCCGGAACAGCGTGTTCGACAGCGAGCAGTCGCCCCAGAAGAAGCCGGTGAGGTGCATCCGGACCAGCAGCGCGGCCAGCGCGTCCAGCAGCCGGCCCATGGTCTCCGGTCGCAGCGTGTGCGAGAACAACGCCCGGTACGGCAGGGAGAACTGGAGGTGCCGGGTGATCAGCACCGGGTCGAGCGGCTCACCCGAGTCGGACTCCCGGTCGGCGACGATCGCCACCGCCTGCACCGACGGGAAGTCGATCCGCTCCAGGGCGCGCAGCAGGTCGTACTCCCGCTCGGCGACCCGCTCCCCGGTCTCCTTGACCGCGTAGACGTACCCACCGAGGCGCACGAAGCGCACCACGTGCCGGGAGATGCCCTGCGGCAGGGCGACCAGATGCTCGGCCGGCCACTGCTCCAGCGGTGTCGACCAGGGCAGGTCGAGCAGCGCCGGGTCCACGAGGGCCGAAGTGATCCGCACGCAGTCAAGTCTGACGCTTTCCCCGCCGGAACGCCTCCCCGCGTGGCTGGGCACACAGTCACCACGATCACCGCCCGAACCCGGCCGCCCGCGCGCGGCCGGTAGCGTGATCGGGTGCGAGAAACCACGACGGTACGCGGACGCGTACGCCTGGCACCGGTCCGACCGGCCGGCTGGTGGTTCGACGCACTGCTGCTGGCCGCCCTCGTCGGACTGACCGTGGCACTCGCCGCCGGCTGGTTCTTCGGCATCGACCGGTCGGTCGCCGACTGGGCCGACGCGCACCGGCCCACCGCCGCCCGGTGGGTCGCGATCATCCTCAACTACCTCGGTCAGGGCACCCCGTTGACCCTGATCGCCGCCGGCCTGTCGGTGCTGTTGGCGATCCGGCTGCGCTCGGTGCGCCCGCTGTTCGTCCCGGTCGCCGCCTTCGTACTCACGCTGTTCACCATCGGCCCGCTGAAGGTGTGGACGGCCCGGCCGGCACCGAGCGCCAGCATCAAGGAACCGTTCCTGCCGCCCGAGCAGACCCTTCCGCTGTTCCAGGAGGACCTGCCGGTCCGCTTCGCCCAGTCGTACCCGTCCGGGCACGTGGCCAACGCCATCGTCTGGTACGGCGTCATCGCGCTGCTGCTCGCACCCCTGCTGGCGACCCTCGGCCGGAGGCTGCCGCGCCGGGTGGTGCTGGCGATCCGGATCGTCCCGCCGGCCGTCGTGCTGTGCACCACCACCTACCTGGGCTGGCACTGGCTCAGCGACTCGGTGGCCGGGCTGCTGCTGGGACTGCTGCTCGACCGGATCCTGCACCGGGTGCCCTGGGACGAACTGCCGCTGCCCGCCCGGTTACGAAGTTGGGACCGGCCGTTCACCAAGCCTGTCTAGGCTGCCGCCGTGGATCAGCTGGCACGCCGGTTGGGCGTACCCGATGCCGTGGTCATCGGTCTGGGGTCGATGCTGGGTGCGGGCGTCTTCGTGGTCTTCGCCCCGGCCGCGGCGGCGGCCGGCGGCATCGGCCTGCTGGTGGCGTTGGCGCTGGCCGGCTTCATCGCCTACTGCAACGCGACAAGTTCGGCGCGACTGGCGGCCCGCTACCCCGAATCGGGCGGCACCTACGTGTACGGCCGGGAGCGGCTCGGCCCGTTCGCCGGTTTCGTCGCCGGCTGGGGGTTCGTGGTCGGCAAGACGGCCAGTTGCGCAGCGATGGCGCTGACCATCGGGGCGTACCTCTGGCCGGGGCAGGCTCGGCTCGTCGCCGTCGCCGCCGTCGTCGCGGTGACCGCCGTGAACCTGCGCGGCATCGCCAAGACCGCCACCGCCACCCGCATCCTGGTGCTGGTCGTGCTGGCGGTGCTGGCCCTGGTCGCGGTGGCCGGCGCGACCGACGTCTCGATCGCCCGGATCGACGCGCCCGGCGGCTCCGCCCGGGGCATCCTCACCGCCGCCGGCCTGCTCTTCTTCGCCTTCGCCGGGTACGCCCGCATCGCCACCCTCGGCGAGGAGGTACGCGATCCCGAACGCACCATCCCCCGCGCGGTGCCGCTCGCCCTCGGCCTGGTGCTGGTCATCTACCTGGTACTGGCCGTGATCGCCCTCGGGGTGCTCGGCCCGGAACGGCTCGCCGCCTCGGCCGCACCACTTGCCGACGTGGTGACCGCCGCCGGGCTGCCCGGCCTGGCCTGGGTGGTCCGTGCCGGAGCCACCGTCGCGGTGACCGGCGTGCTGCTCTCCCTGGTGGCCGGGGTCGGCCGCACCACCCTGGCGATGGCCCGCCGCCGTGCCCTGCCCGCCACCCTGGCCGCCGTGCACCCCGTACACCGGGTGCCGCACCGCGCCGAGCTGGCCGTGGCAGCCGTGGTGATCCTGGTGGTCATGCTGGCCGACGTACGCGGCGCGATCGGCTTCTCCAGCGTCACCGTGCTGGTCTACTACGCGATCACCAACGCGGCGGCGCTGGCCCTCGGCCGGGACTCCGACCGACGCCTGCCGGTGCAGACCCTCGCCGGGGCCGGGCTGGTCGGCTGCATCCTGCTCGCGGTCAACCTGCCGCTGGGCAGCGTGCTCGCCGGCTTCGGCGTGCTCGCCCTCGGCTCAGCCTGGTACGCCCTACGCGCAGCACGCCGCTGAACCAGCCCGGTCACTCCGTCTCACGCGGATGACCGGTGCCGACATACGTGAGCCAGACCGCACTTTGCCCGGTGCCTGCCAAGCCGCTCGACTGCGGCCGCGGGGCGATGCAGGAACTCGCTGAACGCAAGCGTCGTCAAGCCGATTATGGACCCAGTGGTACCACGAGGCTGCAGGTCCTCGTCGAGGTTGCGGTGGAACTGAGTGAGCCGACTCTCCAGGTGTGCGACAAGCAAAAATGTGGCCGACGCAATCAATCTGCACCAGCACCGCGCGGATGTGTTGGCTCAGAGGGATCAGCTCAGTACCAAACTTGGAGCCGAAGAGAGGAAGGCAAGTGGGAGGCATCGCCCGAAACTCGCAATCGAGCAAGAGACAGCACCTCCACCGACACCGGCCCGTCGAGATAGGACTGGACACGCGTTTAGATGGAGCCAGGTACGCAATCAGCCGCCCAGCCAGAGCCAACTAAAGAAATCCGCGGGCACGTCGCCCCAGAAAGCGTCAGAACAGACTTTCCTGCCCACCCGCCTGCTCCCCTTCGGGAGAATTGGGTGCAGGGCCGGTTACCGACGGATCATCGAGGTCATCGTAATAACCAGGGGCAGCGACCACCACGGATTCGAAGAATTCTCCAGCGGCGCCCTCTCCGCTAACCGACTCATCTCTGCCAAGCGCCAGGAAGAGATCCGGCGCAACGACGGTTGCTCCGTCGTTGATTATTTCTATTCGAACTCGGCTCCTCAGTCGTTCCTCTACGACATCACACCGATCACCAAAGACCGATATGTCCCCGTACAATACCCTTACCGTCGGATCATTGGGTCGATATATCTCGACCGCCTCCACCATCCCGACCCCATCGGCGTGGGCCTGGATTGTCATACCGTTCGAAAAGTGCGCGACACCACGACTTCCTCTCGAATAACCAGGCGCTTCGCACCCGTACAGACCGGACAGTATCCTCTCTGCCTCCCTGATGGGCATACCTAAGGCTACTCCAGCGGCTCCCCTGGGGGGATCTAGGGCAATATCCATTCACGCCATCCTGAAGCTTCAAGCCGACACGCCGAACCACTAAGTGGCACGACCGCCGTCACCAGAGAGTTAGCTGCACATGCACGGAGCCTTGGACTCCACGAGCACTCTGATATTGAGCATTTCCGGGGAGTCCCCCAATCATTTCTCCAATAGCATTGTTATACTCGCCGGGGAATCGCGAAACGACGTCATTGATGTCGTTCTGCATAGCGCGGTCAATGCGACCCGATGTAACAAGTGCACGCTGCTGCGCAAGCCACCTCTGGGCAGCCCTGCTGCTTCCAGTGGAGTTCACCTCCCGATGATGCTCAGTGCGCATTCTGATGGCCGGGCCACTGTACTCGGTAATATATCCCTTTGTCGCCGCCTTCTGCGGCATGTGATTCACCTGGTGACCGGCCCCCGACGGCGTCAACTGGCCGTGGATCCCGCCGTCATGCGGAAAGCCCCCGCAGTTGTGGACGAGGACTGGTTCGTCGTCGATGACGATGTAGTACGTATGGATGTCGGCGACGGTGAGGTCGCGCATCTCTTCGAGGCCGAGCCGGTTGAGCACCGCCACGACCGTGACCGCGCCCTGGCCCTTGACCAGCAGCTTCGTACCCGGCTTCAGGTCCTTCGCGTCGGTCCACTTGCGCTCCGAGGCGTTCCAGAACGGGTGATGCCAGGTCGTCTCGACCTTCGTCACCTTGCCGTCCTGGTCCTTCACGGTCAGGTCGGTCAGGTCCTCGTCGAGGTTGCGGTGCAACTGGGTGACCTGCTTGGGCACCGACCCACCCGCCACCGGATCGGTGGCCATGACCCGGTCACCGACGTTGACATCCTCGATCGGCCGACTACTGCCATCAGCCATCAACACCGGCGTCTTCGGATCGAAACTGTGCCGACGCCCCGCCGTCGAACACGACGCACCAGCCCCACCGACCGAAATACCGAACCCGCCACCGCCGGAGCCGCCGGCGACTGCACCACCACTGCGCGCGCCACCACCGCTCTTGCGGTTCAACGCGCCCAGGCCCGGCACCATGTTCTCCGCCGCCGTACGCGGGTTGTAGCTGCCCGTCATCGCCAGCTGCGACATCGCGTCCTCGGCACCGGCCTCGGCCGACTCGGTCGCCAACCGGCCCAACAGGCCCGTACCGGCCTTCTTCGCCACCGCCGCACCGACCCTGGCCGCGATCGCACCACCAGCACCACCGACCAGGCCGGTGACCGCGCCCGTGCCCAACGAACCCAACGCGTCACCGATGCTGTGGATGTCGCCCTGCGCCGCGTCCTTGGCCAGGTTGATCAACGCCCCGGCACCGACCATGCAGGCCACCGCGCCGGCTCCGGCGGTCACCGCGGTGCAGGCGATGCCGGCGAGGATCGCGCCACTGATCGCGGCGACCTCCAACAGGACGTCCTTGTGGTCCTTGACCCATTTCTTGGCCGCGTTCGTGGCATCACGTACCTGACTGATGGCCTTCTTGACGGTCCGCTGCGCCTTGGCCGCGACCTTCTTGCCGGCCTGTTTCGCCTTGGCGACCGCTTGCTTGGCCTTCTTCTTGACCTGGGCGACCTTCTTGGTGACGTGTTTCTTGGCCGCCTCGTACTTCTTCTTGACGGTGCGTTTGACCTGGTTGTACTTCTTCTTGACCTGCTGTTTGACCTGGGTGTATTTGCGTTTCGCCTGTTGGACCTTCTTCTTGACGGTGGTCTTGGCCTTCGTCACCGTCTTGGTCACCGTCGACTTGGCCGACCGGTACGCCGACGAGGCGTAGGACGAGGCGTACGAGTAGGCGCTGGAGGCGTACGACGAGGTGTACGAGTACGCCGAGCGGACCGTCGAGGAGACCGAACTGACCGCCCGAGAGAAGGACTTCTTGACGCTGCCCCAGCCCCAGTGCCCGGTGGGGTCGGTGACGATCAGCGGGTTCGCGTCACCGTACTGGTAGCGGTTGGCGTTGATCGAATCCGGGACGGGACTGTTGTTGGCCGTGTCCCGGGTGTCGAACTGCCCGGTGTCGGTGTTGTACCAGCGGGCGTGCATGTTCACCCGGTTGGTCAGCGCGTCCGTCCACTCCGACTGGTAGCCGAGCTGCCCCAGCAGGCCGACCGTGTTCAGCACCTTGCCGAGCGGGTCGTAGGTGACCGAGCCGGTCAGCGCCGTACCGGTCGGGCTGAACTGGCCGACCACGTCGCTGTGCAGGTCGGTCCAGACCAACCGCTTGTCACCGCCGGAGGCGGCACCGACCACCTCACCGGACGGCCCACGCACGTAACTCGCGGAGGCGTCGGCGGCCAGGTCGTTGCCGAGCCCGGTGTACGAGTGCCCGGGCCGCATCGCCCGACCGAGACCGTCGTACGTGTAGGTCTGCGTGCCGTTGGTGGACTGCTGCTCGATCACCTGCCCGAACGCATCGGTGCGGGTGATGTTGGCGCCGGCCTGGGCCAGGGTGCCGCGTGCGGTGTAGGTGTACCCGACGCCGTCGGCGTTGATCAGCCGGTTGCGCTGGTCGTAGTTGAACAGCTTGCTGCCGTTCTGCACCCGGTTACCGGACTTGTCGTACGCGTACGCGGTGATCGTGCTGCCGTTGTTCCACGAGGTCAGCCGGTCAGCGAGGTCGTAGGTGTAGGTGTTCGCCGCCGAACCGGCGAAGCCGGTCGTGGTCTTGGCGATGATGTTGCCGTTGAGATCCCAGTCGTACGAGATCTTCGCCAGCGAGGCCCCGGACGGCGACTTGAGTTCGTCGCCGTTGAGCCGGCGCAGCGGGTCGAAGGTGAAGTTGCGGGTGTTGCCGTTCGAGCCGTACGTGATCTTCGTGACCTGGGACAGCGTGTTGTAGGTGTAGGCCATCTGCACGCCGGCCGTCGGGTTGGCCAGCGTCGACAGCCGTCCCGCCACGTCGTACCCGTAGGAGGTGGTGCCGGCCGCGTCCTGCCGGGAGGCGAGGCGCCCGTCGGCGTCGTAACCGAACGCCGAGTTCCCGGAGGGGCCGGTCACCGACACCGGTAGATCACGGTCGTCGTAGCTGATCGTGTTGGTGCCACCGGGACCGGACAGCGAGGTCATCCGACCGGCCAGGTCGTAGCCGAACTCCCGCTCCTCGGTCTGCACCTCGGCACCGGCACCTGCCTGCCGGATCAGCTGGCCCGACTCGTCGTACGAGTTGGTCACCGTGACCCCGCCGGGCAGGATCTGCCGCACCGGCAGACCGCTGTCGTCGTACTCGATGGTGAAGGTGCGGTCGGCCGGGTTCGGGTGGGCGCTGGTGGCCGGTTCGATCTGCGACTCGGGCAGCCCCCACGAGTTGTACGTCGTGTAGAAGGCGTTGCCCCGCCCGTCGGTGAACCGGGTGCGGTTGCCTTCCAGGTCGTAGCCGAACGTGGTGACGATCGAATCCGATGCGGAGATCGGCTGGATCTGCTTCGTCAGCACGCCCGTCGCGTCGTACTCGAAGGTGGTGGTGGTACCGCGCGCATCCGTGCTGGACACCATGTTGCCGGCCCGGTCGTAGCGGGCCACCTGCTCGGAGAGCAGGGCACCGCCCGGGGCGCGCTCGGTCGTGCGGATCGCCCGCCCGGCCAGGTCGTACTCGACTGTGGAGTACGAGCCGTCCGGCCGGATGCTCCTGGTCGTCCGGCCCTCCGCGTCGTATTCGTAGCGGGTCCGGTTGTTGGCGCCGTCGAGCACCGAGGTCGGCTCACCGAGCACGTTGTACTCGGTGCTGCTGGTCACGCCGGTCGCGCTGGTGACCACCGAGGGCCAGCCCTGCGCGTTGTAGGCGTACAGGGTGGTGTGGTTCGTGCCCTGCTGCCGCACGACCTCCGTCGTGGTGACCGTCCGACCCAGGTAGTCGTACGTCGCGGTGGTGACCGCTCCGGTCGGGTCGGTGGACGACAGCATGTTGCCCAGGTCGTCGTAGGTGTAGGTGCTCGCACCGTCGTTCGGCGCGATCGTCTTGGAGACCCGGCCAAGTTGGTCGTACTCGTAGCGGGTCACCCGGCCCGCCGGGTCCGTCACGGAGACGAGCTGCCCGGCCGTGTCGTACGCCTGGGTGCTGCGCGGGACGATCGGGGTCGACGAGCCCGGCGGCGTGTACGCCGGGGCCTGCTCGGCCACGACCCGGCCGACCGCGTCGTACTCCACCACCGACCAGTTGCCGTTGGCGTCGCGGGTGTCGGTCGGCTCGTCGAAAGTGTTGTAGCCGACCCAGCTGACCGCGTTGGCCATCGCCGAGACCTGCCCGGCCTGCTCGACCAGGGCCGCCGGGGAGGTGGTCTTCACCGCCCGGCCTTCCTCGTCGTACCCGTAGTAGGTGGTGTTGCCGTTCGGGTCGGTGACGGAGGTGGGCAGGCCGTCGAAGTCCAGGGTCTGCGAGGTCCGGATGACCTGCGCGTCCGCCGCGGGCACGGCACCGGTCCTGACCTGCCCGATCTCGGCGGCGGAGAGCGCCTTCTGGTACGCCTGCACATCGCTGATCGAGCCGGGGAACCAACCGAAGCCGTCGGCGCCACCGATGGTGAAGCCGGTCGACACGTTGTTGAGGCTCTCGGTGACGTTCACCGTGGTTTGCAGCACACCGTCGGCGTAGAGCCGCATCGTCTTGCCGACGGAATCCACCGCGAGGGTCAGGTGCGTCCAGGTACCCGTCACCGCGGATCCGTGTGGACCGCCGCCGCCGAACCAGGTGATGGTGCCGTCGGCCTTGCGAACCGACATGGCGGCATACCACCGGTCACTGACCGGCGAGTAGAAGACCTTGAGTGCGGAGTTGCCGATCGCACCCGGCGCGGAGAAGACGAGTTGTTCGTCCCCCAGGGCGGCGTTCTTCGTGGCGAGCTTCACCCAGGCGGAGACCGAGTACGCCCGGGTGGTGTCCACGACCGGGCCCGACTTGAGGTACCCGGTGGTGCCGTCGAGCACGGCGGAGCCACCACGCTCGGTGGACCAGGTGACGCCACCGAGCGCGGTAGCGGGGCTGTTGCCGACGGAGTCGGCCGCCTTCGTACCCCCGGTCTCGGCGAGCTTCCACCGGGCCACCGGCGTCAGCGCCGTGGAGGTGTACTCGGTTTCGGCGATCGCCCGTCCGGCGTTGTCGTACATCGCCTCGGAGATGCTGGTGGGCGTGCCGTCCGCGCCCGAGGAGACGGTGGAGACCACGTTGTCGTCGGCGTCGTAGGTCAGGGTGGTGGTTCGCTTCAGCCCGTCCGGGTCCACCGTCGTGGAGATCGTCCGGCCGGCCGCGTCGTAGGTGGTCGTGGTGGTGGTGTGACCGTTGTTCGTCACCTCCCGCACCACGTTGCCGGCCGCGTCGTAGAAGTTCTCCTCGATCAGGAACTCGTTGCCCGCGTTGTCGGCGCGTACCACCCGCGCTTCAAGACCGTTGTCGGTGTAGGTGTAGCGGGTCTCCCAGTTCATCGAGTCGACCTCGCGGGCCAGTCGGCCCGCCGGGTCGTACGACCGCTGGGTGGTGACCAGATCGCGGGGCGCGGACGGATTGTTCGGGTCGCCGGTGAAGCCGACCACCGTCGAGGTGAGCAGGTTGCCCTCGACGTCGTAGGTGCTGGTGGTGACCCCGCCGTCGGGTTCGGTCTCGGTGACGATCCGGCCGTACAGGTCGTACGCGAACTGGGTGGTCTGGTTCGCCGCGTTGGTGACCGACACCTCCTGCCCGTACGCGTTGAAGGTGTGCCGGGTCGTACGCGGCGCGTCGCCGCCGGTCAGGTCGCTGACCGTGACCTCGGTGATGTTGCCGTCCACGTCGTAGGTGGTGCTGGTGTGGGCGGTGTGCACCGCGCCGGTGACCCGGTTGGTCACGGCCGGCTCGGTTTCGGTGATCTCCCGCCCGAGCAGGTCGTAGGTACGGCTGGTGACGAGCCCGGTGGGGTGAGTGTCGGTCACCTCGGTCTCGGTGAGCAGCCGACCGAGCCCGTCGTACGCGTAGCGGGTGATCTTGCCGCCCGGCTCGACGACCTCGGCGATGTCACCGCTGGCGTAGTAGATGATCCGCTGGATCTGCCCACCCGGCGTGGTCACCGTGTCCGGCAGGCCGGGCGGCGCGAACCCGCCGTCCTTGGCCGCGACCGTGGTGCCGTCGGTGTACGTCATGCGGGTGACCCGGCCGAGCGGATCGGTGATGGTGGTCTGGTTGCCCTTGGTGTCGTAGCCGTAGCTGGTCAGGTAGGTGTTGTCGGTCTCCGACGCCGACCGACCGTCGCGCAGGGTCAACATCAGGTCGTTGCGGGCGTCCGGTGTGAGGGTGGTGGTCGTCGCGTCCGGGAAATAGGTGTAGTAGACCGACGAGCATCTGCCGGCGGACTGGTCCTGGCAGGTGATGACCTGTTTGGTGTTGCCCCGGGCATCCTGGAGTTCCTGGGTCCAGACACCGCGCGGGTCGTAGGTGAGGTTTCCGTACCCGCCGACGTCGTAGCCGAACTTCGTGGTGTTGCCCAACCCGTCGGTCTGCGCCACCAGCCGGTTTCCGTTGACCAGGTCGTACGTGTAGGACGTGGTCTCACCGGTCGGCCCGGTCACGGTGATGGTGGAGACCGGCATCGGGAAGGCGGTGGCGACGCCGGAGATCATGGTCACCGCGACCGGGGCGGTCTGCTTCGACGCCAGGAAGTGCGTGGCCACCTGCTCGGCGGAGAGCTGCGAACGGTAGAACGCCACCTCGGCGATCGAGCCGGGGAAGTAGCCGACGTCTCCGGTGCCGTGCATGGGCCAGTTGCCGGCCCACTTGCCCGCCCCGACGTACGCGTTGACGGCGTCGGTGGTGACGAGCGCGTGGTCGAGCTTGCCGACGGAGATGCCGTCCAGGTAGAGCGACTGGGTGTTACTGGCGGCGGAGAGCACCACGTGGTGCCACTTGTTGTCGTTGACGGCTATCGGGCTGGTGATCACCCGGGTGGAACTGCCGGTCCAGAAACTACCTCGCAGCTTCCCGTCGGTACCGACATAGAGCGCGGGGGTCCAGTTGCCGGTCACTGCGGGGTCGTTGATCGGGCTGGCCTGGTAGCTGTAGAGGACGCCGCCCTTGTTGTTGCCGGACGGCATCTTGAACCACATCTCGACCGAGTTGGGCCCGGTGGTGGGCATGTCCTCGGGCGGCAGGACCAGATGCGAGGAGGTGCCGTTGAACGATCCGGCCTTGCTGTCGCTGAACGGACCGGCCACCCCGAGGGTGACCTGGTTGTAGGTGGCCGTACCGCCCTGCACCTCGTTGACGGCGTCGGTCACCTCGATCTCGCCGAGGCGCCAGTAGTCCGCCGGCTTGGCGCCGAGCACCGAGGCCGCGTAGACGTCGCTGCTGCCGGAGACGGTCGGGCTGCCCAGCTGCCACACCCCGCCGTTCTCGTCGGTGACCGTGGCGACCCGGCCGCTGACCTTGTCGTAGCCGATCTCGGCCGTGACCCCGCCCGACGGGCGGACCACCTTCTTGAGGACCGGATGACTGGTCCGACCGACGCTGTTGAGCTCGGCGGCGGTGGTGGCGGTCAGGGCCTGGTTGAAGAACGCGACCTCGGCGATGGAGCCGTTGAAGTAGGTCGCCTTGGCCGGGTTGGCACCGGAGTTGACGTGCGTCGGCCACGAGCCGCCGACGAAGCCCGCGCCGACAAGCACGTTCGCCGACCCGCCGGCGATCTGGGCGATCGTCCCGTTCAGGGTGCCCTTGAGCACGCCGTCGAGATAGAGCCGCTGCACGTTACCGGCACCGGCCAGCACCACGTGATGCCAGGCGCCGTCGGTGACCGCGACGTCCGTGGTGATCGTCGCGACGCTGCCGGTCCAGAATCCGCCGCGCAGCTTGCCGTCACTGCCGATGTAGAGCGACGGGGTGTAGTTGCCGGCGGTGGTGCCCTTGCTGATCGCGTCGGCCTGGTAGCTGAAGAGCACACCGTTCGGGGTGCTCGTCTTGAACCACATGCTGATCGACTGGTACTGGCCGTCGGCGACCAGCTTCCCCGGCAACTGGACGTGTGAGCTGGTGCCGTTGAAGGTCGCCGTGGTCGCGGTCGAGCCGGGCAGCGCGGCCGGCTGCCCGAGGGTCACGTTGTTGTACCGGGCGTTGTCGACCCCCGCGTTGCTCAGCACCTCGCTGACCGCGGTGGTCGCCCCGGCACCCTCGTCCAGTCGCCAGTACGAGTACGGGCCGGCGTTGAGCACCGCGTTGGCGTACTGCGAGGTGGTGTCCTGCTGATAAGTGGTGCACTTGGTGTGATCGGTCGGCGGGCACACCTTGGTCAGCTGATCGTTGGCGCCGTAGCTGTACGTCCAGGTGGCGACCGTGTTCGGGGCGCCGGGCACGGCCGGATCGGTGTAGACCGTGGCGACGTGCGGCTTGGTCGACCCGGCCGGGGTGGACCAGGTGAAGTGCAACGAGCGGCCGGAGGCCGACGTCGCTGTCGTCAGCTTCGCGGACGTGTCGTACGAGAAGGTCATCGCCCGGCCGTTGGCGTCGGCGATCCGGGTGACCTTGAATACCCCGGTGCCGGTCGCCCGACCGAAGGTGTAGACCGTGGCGTCCTTGTCGGTAAGCGTGTAGCCGGTGACCGTGCCGCCGGAATCCTTGGTCTCGATGAAGGTGGCGAACCGGCCGGACGGCGGACTGAAGGTGCCGTTGGCGTTGCGACCGAAGGCGACGTCCTGGCCGGTGGGATAGGTGACAAGCACCGACTGCACGCTGCCGGCGACGTCCTTGACCTGGGTCGCCCGCACGTCGACCAGGCTCGACCAGCCGGCGCCAAAGGCGTTGTCGCGGCGGGTGTCCAGGCTGTTGTAGCTGCGGGTCACCGACAGCGAGGGCCCGACGGTGCTGACGCTCGCGTCGGTTGCCGAGGTCGTGTAGTTGCCGACGCTCGGGTCGAAGCCCTTACCGGCGTTCTGCGCGAGGTTCGTGGTGAGCAACGGCTGCGGTACGGAGGTGGTGAACGCGTACGCGGGATAGACCGCGCTGTAGCTGACCTTGTCGTACACCCGGACGGTGTACAGGTAGGTCTTGTTCCAGGCCAGCTTGCCAGCCGGAACGGTCCAGGTGGGAGAGCTCACCCAGCCGGAGTTCACCACGGCGGCGTTGGTCGCGGCGTCAGTGATCACGTAGTTGTAGGTGAAGCCCTTGTTGGGCCAGTTGTCCGAGTCGACCGCCCGCGACAGCAGTTGCGGCGTGAGCGTGTTGACCACCGCGTTGTTGCCCGGGTAGCGCAGGTTGATCTGGGGCGCGACGTTGTTGGAGTACGTCAACTCCAGGTACGGCTTGTACGCTCCGGCCGAGTAGTTGGCGGCGGTGAAGCGCTTCCAGGCGGTCGAGTCGCTCACCGACGCGGTCAACGCCAGGCCCTCGTTCATCCCGCCCGTCGACCAGTCGTTGAAGGTGTCGACGGCGAGCGGCACGGTGACCCACTTGCCGGTGCTGCGGACCGCGTTGGTGTTCGTGCAGGCCGGGTAGTTGTCGGCGATCGTCAGCGAACCGATCGACGATGAGATCGCCGGACCGGGGTAGCTTCCCGTGGTCAGGTTCGCCACCGTCCACGCCTCGTTGACCCGGTGGACGTTGAACGGCTTGTGTGACGTGCAGTCGTACGACCAGGTGTGGAAGAGCTTCAGCTTCGCGGCGGTGATCCGCTTGCCCATCAAGCCGTCGTCGTCGAACTCGTCGAAGTGGATGAATGAGCGAGCCTTGACAGTGCCGCCGTTGTAGGTGCCGACCGGCAGGTTGTCACCGTTGTGGTTGGTCGTGCTGGAGTCGTTGTCGACGTAGACATCGCCGGTCGTACCGGTGGTGGTGGTCGGGTCCACCCGGACCGGGTACTCCCGCGCCGGGTCGTTGAGCCAGGCCGGGTCGGCGACGACCTTCAGAGCCAGCTGGCCGTCGACGGTCACCAGTTCGAAGCTGACGGCCGAGGACTCCGCCGGTGCCCCGGACTGCGGGTCGACCTTGGAGTCCTGCATGGATCCGTGCGGGAACCAGGCGACGGCCTTGCCTTCGCCGTTGAGCAGCTCCACCGATCCCTCAGACGTCGGGCGTGGCGTCAGCCCGTCCAATTCCAGGGGGAACACCCAGGTCGAGGCCGCCTCCGGCGACCGCAGGATCAGGGTTTCCTTGATCCCGGCGTCGAAGGTCGTCAGCTCCAGGTCGGTGTGCGGCAGGACGTCGCGGTAGAAGGCGGTGGCTCCGGTCACCTCGGGAGCACCGATGGCGCTGCCCTCCAGCCGGTAGGCGACGGACTCACCGGTCGGCAGGGTGAGCCGGGCCAGTTCCGCTTCCTGAGCGGTAGCACCGCTCCCGGTGCCGGAGGCGGCGCTGCGGTTGGCATCAACGGATGGCTCCCCGGCCACGGAGAGCTTCAGCCGGTTCGCCTTGACGTGCAGGCGTCCGTCGGAGCGGCGGGTCAGGTCGGAGTCGATCTTCTGCCAGGTGCCGTCGGCGGCCTGATAGTTGACCGGACGGTTGTGGGTGCGCTTGGTGAGCGACCCGTCCGCGTTGACGTAGACGTCGGAGCGGGCGCTGGACCGACGCGCGTCCCGCTTGCTGGTGCGGGCGTCGAACCCGGGCTCGGCGACTCCGGTCTCGTCCGGGGTGGACTCGATCTGATGCGGCTGGTACGAGTCGAGCGTGCCGGCGGCCGGCTTCGGTGCTCGCCCGGCGCCACGTCGCGCATCGGTCGCCGCAGCCGGCGCCTGGGGATCCACCTGCACCGGCCGACCCGCCTGCTGCACCGGCAGCCCGAGGAAGGCCGCGGAGGCGGACCATGCCGGATACTGCCTGAACCAACTCAGCCAGGTGAGCGGAAACTCCCCACCGGGCCGCACCACATCAGGCGGCACCGCGACGGTCAGCCCGAAGACCACAGCGACGACCAGCGCCGAGCGGCGACCGGCCTTGCCCAAGGATCGGCCCATGGCCGCTCACTCCCCCGTGAATATTGATGATCCTCGGGGGATTTTTGTGGCTAGCTGATCACGCGACAAGCTGTCCGAACGAACAGATCCTGAAAAAAACCTGAGAGCTCAGGAGGGCGTTCGGGTCAGCGCCACAACCAGGTCATGTGCTTGCTGCCGCACCACTTCCGGGTCGCTATCGTCCACAACCGACACATTCCGACCCGGCTCGATGGCACCGAACGCAACAAAACGCGCCTGGGGATAGCGGGCAGCGATCTTCGGCACTCCGGCGACCGGGGCCGCGCCGACCGCGAAGATCACATCGCAGCGGTTCTGCACCAGACCGGCCAGAAAGGTCTCCGCCTGCGCCCCGGTCTGCGGACCATCCACTTCCAGATACTGCACCTTCACCTGCGTGGCGAGGGACGCCTCCTGCATCCCGCTCCACACCGGACCGGCCTCCGGGGAGGCAACTCCCTGAGCGCCGGTGAGCAGGCAGGCGGTCTCAGCTCGGTACTCCCGCTGACGCGGCGGCGGTTCGTCGTCCGGCCAGAGCAGCCAACCGGCCGTCAGCACCACCACGAGACCGGCCGCCACCAGGGCCCACCGCAACACCGGACGCGGCACGCCCCCCCATGGCGGCCCGCCCCGGCGGGGCACCTGCCGCACCCGGGCTCGCCGTCCGACCCCACCACCAAGCACGGCCGCACCTTACTCCGCGCCCGGCAGCGGCGAGCGCACCGGCTCACGCGCCCGCCGGGACAGGTGGGACCTCACTCCTCGGTCTCTCGCGGCAGCGGCGGTGTCCCGACCGGGGGCGTGATCTCCTCCTCGGGCGGGGCGGCCTCGCGGAGCAGTGCGTTCAGGCCGGCGCGCCGGGCCACCACGGTCAGCCGGTCCCCGGCCACGATCACCATGCGGTGATCGGGTGACCAGTCGTAGCGCTGGCCGGGGCGGGCGTGCGCGAGCAGCCGTACGCTGCCGGTCCTGCCGACCGCGGCGAGTGGGCGGCCGTCGAGGGCCGAACCGGCCGCCACCGCGACCTCGGTGACCAGCAGGGCGTGCCGGCCGACCGGGATGGTGGCGATCACCGCCCGGTCGAGCAGGGCGGCGGCGAACGACGGGGCGGCCAGGTAGGAGACGCTGCGGGAGGTGCCGATGCCGAAGGCGCGCTGGACCCGCTCGGCGAAGTGGCCGTCGAACAGCCGCAGCACCACGCGAAGCTCGTCGTTGATGGCCCGGCCGTTGAGGGCGGCCCGCAGGTTGGCCCCGTCGTCGGTGGAGACCACCACCAGCGCCTGGCAGGTGGCCACCGAGGCGGCCCGCAGTGTCTCCTCCTCGGCGGCGTCCCCCACCACCAGCGGTACGCCGAGCCGGCGGGCCAGCCCGGCGCCGCGCGCGTCCCGGTTCTTGTCGATCGCCACCACCTCGACGCCGAAGTCGTTGAGCTGGGCCATCACCCGGGTGCCGATGTTGCCCAGGCCCACCACCACGACGTGCCCGGACCGCTCGGGCAGGATCCGCCCGGTGTGCAGGGCCAGCCGGGCGTTGACCACGCCGTCGACGACCACCGCCGTGATCAACGGGATCAGGGCCAGTCCGGCGAGGTTGAGGATCACCTGCACGACCTGCTCGGCAGCGCCTTTGGCGGTGTCCGGGTCCTGCCCGGTGAGGGTGGTGACCAGGGTCAGGTAGAACGCGTCGGCCAGGCTGACGTGTGCCGCGTTGGCGTACAACCCGCCGAGCAGCCCCACCACCGCGAGCAGCAGGATGACCGTGATGCCGATCTTGCGGGTGGCGAAGCTGCGGATCGCCCGGAGCACCATGGCCACCGGTCGGCGTCGTCGCCGCGCCCGCGCCAGCCGGCGGGCGGCCAACTCGGTGCCGACGGGCCGGCCGGCGGCCTCGGCGAGCACCACGTCGGCGGCCCGGTCGTCGGTCGGCAACACCAGGTCCTGCTGCGGATCACGGGTGTCGGCCACCCCGCAGACGACCTCGTTGGGGCGTACGTCCTCCCGGCGGGCCAGGTAGAGGGTGCGACCGCCGTGCCGGAAGTGGGTCGGCGCGACCTCGCCGAGCGCGGCGGCCACGAAGGCCGGGGCGGCGATCGAGGCGTCCGACAGCACCGCCGAGTCGGGGAAGATCTGCCGTACCCCGTTGGCCAGGCCGGTGTTGAACATCCGCACCACCAGACGCAACCCGGGCTCGACCTCCTGGGCGCAGAGCGCGGCGTGCATGTTGCCCACGTCGTCCTGGTGCAGCAGGGCCAGCCCGGCCGCCCCGGCCAGGTTGGCCCGGCGGAAGGTGTGCTCGTCGAGCCGGTCGGCCCGGATCACCTCGACGCCGGGCAGGTCCCGGCCGTCCGGTGCGGGGGAACGCTGCCGCCCCGGCACGATCAGGGTGATGCGCAGCCGACCGGCCTGCGGTTCGCTGCCCCGCAACGCGCGCACCACCCAGTAGGCGAGGGGATCCTGACCGCAGATCACATAGTGGGCCCGGGGCTCCCCGTTGACCCGCAACCGGCGGCTGGCCCGCAGGGCCCGATCGAGCAGCGGCTCCGCCATGTCCGGCATGGTAGTCAGCCGGTCGTAACCCGCGCAGCCCCGCAATGATCATGATTGCCGGCGTCGGCATGGCTCGGCCCGTGGCGGGTAGGCCATCCGAATGCAGACGTTCCTGCCGTATCCGGACTTCCTGGCCAGCGCCCGGGCCCTGGACCAACGCCGGCTGGGCAAGCAGCGGGTCGAGGCGATCCAGGTGCTGCGCGGGCTGACCCGGCCCGACTACGGCTGGCGCAACCACCCGGCGGTGAAGATGTGGGCCGGGTACGAGGAGGCCCTGACCCGCTACGGGCTGGACGTCTGCGAGGTCTGGTGTGCCGCCGGCCGGGCCGACACCTGCGCCGGCACGCTCGCCGCCGACCTGGCCACCGCCTGCGGCATCGAGCAGATCCGATCCCAGCAGGAGTTGGCGGTGGCCGGGGAACTGCCACCCTGGCTGGGCCGCACCGATCTGCACCTGAGCCACCGCTCGTCGCTGATCCGCAAGGACCCCGCCCACTACCGCCCGATCTTCGGCGACGACGTTCCCCCCGACCTCGAATACGTCTGGCCACCCTCCGACCGCCCCCGCCGCTGCCTTTGAGGTGCAAGGAAGGGCACCCTGTTAACGCCTGGCGAGGTGAAAGGGCCCCTTGTTAACACGCGACTGTTCCCGGCATCTCGGGCAGACTGAGGGGGTCAGGGGGTGGCGGGTGGCGCTGTCGCAGATGGTGGGTCGGCTCCTCGGCGTACGCCGGCACGAGGTGGCGTCGGGCGGCGGTGGCCTGTCCCGCGTACCGCAGCCGGTGAGTGCGCTGGTCGTCGGTGGCGGGATCGCCGGCATGTCCGCCGCGGTGGTGCTCGCCGAGCGGGGCGTCGAGGTGACCGTGCTGGAGGCCGCGCCCACCCTGGGCGGCCGACTGGGCGCCTGGCCGCAGCCGCTCGACGACGGCAGCCGGCAGGTCAACGAACACGGCTTCCACGCGTTCTTCCGGCAGTACTACAACTGGCGCAACATCCTGCGCCGGATCGACCCGAAGCTGCGGTTCCTGCGGCCCGTGCCGAGCTATCCGGTGCTCAGCGCCGAATGGCCGACCGAGGAGTTCGGCCGGCTGCCACCCGCCCCACCGGCGAACCTGCTCACCCTGTTGGCCCGCAGTCCCAGCGTGCGGCTGCGGGACCTGCGCGGGATGGACCGGGACGCCGCCCTGCCGCTGCTGACCTACGACCCGGTCCGCACCTACGCCGAGTTCGACGAGCGCACCGCCGACGACCTGCTCACCTCGCTGCGGCTGCCGGACCGGGCCCGCGCGATGCTGTTCGAGGTCTTCTCGCACTCGTTCTTCAACCACGAGGCGCAGATGTCGGCCGCCGAAATGATCGCCCAGTTCCACTTCTACCTGCTCGGCAACCCGGAAGGGCTGGCCTTCGACTGCCCGGAGGACGACTACGCCACCACCATCTGGGGGCCGCTGACCCGACACGTGCAGCGGCACGGCGGCCGGGTGGTGACCGGCGTCGCGGCGACCGGGCTGCGCCGGGAGGAGGCCGGCTGGCGGGTGACGACCGCCGACGGGGCGTGCCGGGCCGGGCACGTCGTGCTCGCCCTCGACCCGCCCGCGCTCGCCGCGCTGGTCACGGCCTCCCCCGGCCTGGCCGACGCCGCGCCGGAACTGGTGGCGGCGATGCCCGCGTACGGCAGGCCCGGTCCGCCGTACGCGGTGGCACGGTACTGGTGCGACGGGGACGTCGCCGCGCAGCGAGCGGTCTTCAGCGGAGTGACCCGGCAGTCCACCCTGGACTCGGTGACGTTGTACCACCGGCTGGAGCACGGCAGTCGACGGTGGGCCGAGCAGACCGGCGGTTGCGTGCTCGAACTGCACGCGTACGCCTGCGAACCGGACGTGCCCGCGACGGAGCTGGCGGCGCGGATGTGGGCCGAGCTGACCACGCTGTGGCCGGAGGTGGGCCGGCTGCGGGTGCGCGAGCTGCACGCCCGGGTGGAGGCGAAGGCGCCCGCCTTCGCGCCGGGCAGCCATGCCCGCAGGCCCGGGGTACGCACCGACGCCGACGGGCTCTACCTGGCCGGCGACGGCATCCACACCGACTTCCCCAGCGCCCTGATGGAACGGGCCTCGGCGACCGGCATCCTCGCGGCCAACCACATCCTGCGCTCGGCGGGTGCGGCCACCGAACCGCTCTGGTCGGTCCGCCCCCGTGGCCTGCTCGCCCGACGCTGACCCACGAGACAGCCGACGCTGACCACACCCGGCAGTGCGCTGACCGCAACCCGGGCTGGGCGCACTGACCACGACCCCGGCTGGGCGCATCGAAATGCGTTGCCGCCGCACTCGGGCGACACCTACCGTGATCGCGCAAGGTCAACCGCCGTTCCGGGAGCAAGCCATGTCGAAGCAGCACTACTCGGCTGTGCCGTCGTGGCTGCTCGGCGGCGGTTGTCTGACGGAACACCCCCGAGGTGGCCGGCCCGGCTGACGCGCGTACCCGTACCCGTCGAGCCGCCCACCCGCCCTGGGACCGGGCGGCTCGTCGCTGTCCGGCCCGCTACGCCCGTCACCGTCCTGGAGGGAGACACCGGTGTACGCCGTCCTCGTTGTCAACGCCGACCTCGGCCCGCTGCACCGGGTCACCGTCCAACACGCGATCCGGATGCTCTGCCGTCGGGTCGCCGAGATCCACGAGGCCGTACCCGACCAGGTCATCGGGGTCTTCCCGGTGCCCCGGGTGGTCCGGCTCGTCCGGTACGTGGTGACCCGCTGGCGCTTCACGTCCGGCCCGGCCTGGTCCCGCGCCGGAGTGCTGGCCCGCGACGGGCGGTGCTGCGCGTACTGCGACGGCCCGGCGAGCACCATGGACCACATCCTGCCCCGCTCGCGCGGTGGCCGGAACACCTGGAAGAACACGACAGCCGCCTGCTACGCCTGCAACCAGCGCAAGGGCGACCGTACGCCGGCCGAGGCGGGCATGCCGCTGCGGCGCGTACCGGTCGCGCCGAGCTGGGCGGCGCTGGCCGGGCGGTGACGGGCCGGGCCGGCGGGAACGGGGGGCGGCGTCGGAATCCGGCGCGGCACCCGCCGGCCCCCGGTCCGGTCAGCCTGCGGGCGGGGGGCTCCAGGTGAACCGGGGCGGGCGGCGTTCGTGGAAGGCGGTGATGCCCTCGCGGGCCTCACCGCTGGCCCGCACCTGCCCGTACCACCAGTCCACCCGGGCGTCGTCGGCCCGCCCGTCGATGATCTCCTTCGCGGCCACCACGCTGAGCTGCGAGCGTTCCACGATCGTGGCGGTGAGCTGGTCGATGCGGGCGGCCAGGCGGTCGCCGGGCAGCACCTCGTCGACCAGGCCGATCCGCTGCGCCCGCTCGGCGTCGATCAGTTCGCTTGTGAACAGCAGGTGCTTGGCCGCCGCCGGACCCACCAACCGGGCCAGCCGGCGGGTGGTGGGTGGCGGGTAGACCAGGCCGAGTCGGGCCGGGGGCACCCCGAATCTGGCGTCGTCGGCGGCGATGCGCAGGTCACAGGCGACCGCGAGCTGACAGCCACCACCGACGCAGGCACCCTGGACGGCCGCCACGGTGGGCTTGGCGAAGGCGGCCAGGCGTTCCTCGGCGGCCACGGCTATGCCGGCGTCGCCGGTGGACAACTGCTCATCCAGGTCACCGAGGTCGGCACCGGCGCAGAACGTGCCGTCCGCCCCGGTGAGCACCAGCGCGCGTACCGCCGGTTCCGCCTCCAGGTGATCCAGCAGTACGGGCAGTTGCCGCCACATGGCCAGGGTCATGGCGTTGCGCCTGCCCGGATTACGGATGACCACCGTGGCCACCTGACCCGACACCGCCACGGTCAGCTCTGCGTCCGCCACTGTCCACCGCCCCTCTGGCCGGGCTCGGTCCTGCCAAAAGGGCGTCTGCCCGGGTACGGCGACGATAGCGGTGCCGCCCGACCGCCCCGCCGGGCAGGGAGCGTCGCGGCCGGGCGGGGAGCGTTCGCGGCCGGGCCACCGAGGTGTCAGCTCGGTGGGCCGCGTACGTGGTGCGGATGGAGCCCCCGGCCGGGATCGAACCGGCGACATCCCGCTTACAAGGCGGGTGCTCTGGCCAGCTGAGCTACAGGGGCAGTGTCCGAGGCCAGCATAGCGACCGGCGTCCGCTTTTCCCGCCCGGCAGGGGTCCCCAGCACGGGAAACGTCGACATCCCGACCTGCGAACGTCGATTCGTGTCCGACCGTGCCCGAGTGACCGGTATGCGTATGCCGTCCGTCCCATCCACTGTTCCGCATCTTGGCAGCGTGGCAAAAGCCGTTTACCGTGCAGTGACACGGCCGACATGGGCTCGTCCCCTGACGGCCGTGGCGCCGGTGCGCCAAGCACCGGTCGCTCCTTCACTCGGATCGTCCGGCACGTTCCTGCCGGTGAAAGGATGCACCCCCTCATGGCTACGGTCACCTACGCGAAGGCGTCCCGGGTCTACCCGGGCACCGAACGCCCCGCGGTCAACCAGCTCGACCTCCAGATCGGCGACGGGGAGTTCCTCGTTCTGGTCGGCCCCTCGGGCTGCGGCAAGTCCACCAGCCTGCGGATGCTGGCCGGCCTGGAGGACGTCGACGACGGCGCGATCTACATCGACGACCGGGACGTCACCCACCTGCCGCCGAAGGCCCGCGACATCGCGATGGTCTTCCAGAACTACGCGCTCTACCCGCACATGACGGTGTACGAGAACATGGCGTTCGCCCTCAAGCTGCGCAAGACCTCGAAGCCGGAGATCGACCGGCGGGTCAAGGAGGCGGCGGCGCTGCTCCAGCTGGAGGAGTACCTCAACCGCAAGCCCAAGGCGCTCTCCGGCGGTCAGCGTCAGCGGGTCGCGATGGGCCGGGCCATCGTCCGGGAGCCCCAGGTCTTCCTCATGGACGAGCCGCTGTCGAACCTCGACGCCAAGCTGCGGGTGCAGACCCGTACGCAGATCGCGTCGCTGCAGGCCAAGCTCGGCATCACCACCGTCTACGTGACCCACGACCAGGTCGAGGCCATGACCATGGGTCACCGGGTGGCGGTCATGCTCGACGGTGTGCTCCAGCAGGTCGACACGCCGCGTGCGCTCTACGACACCCCGGCCAACGTCTTCGTCGCCGGCTTCATCGGCTCGCCGGCGATGAACATCAAGACGGTCCCGCTTACCGAGCAGGGTGCCGCCTTCGCCGAGATGTTCATCCCGCTGACCCGCGAGCAGGTCGAGGCCGCCAACGCCGAGGGCGGCGCCGGCAAGGTCACCGTCGGTTTCCGGCCGGAGGACTGCGACATCGTCAGCCCGACCGAGGGCGGCATGCCGGTCGTGGTCGAGCTGGTCGAGGACCTCGGCTCGGACGCCAACGTCTACGGTCACGCCGCGCTGGACGGCGCCTCCGAGCGGTTCGTGGTGCGGACCGACCGGCGGACCATGCCGAACATGGGCGAGACGATCTTCGTCAAGCCGCGTGCCGGCCAGAACCACGCCTTCCACGCCACCACCGGCAAGCGCATCTGAAGTAGCAACTGACAAAGGGGCGGCCCGTCGGGCCGCCCCTTTCGTCGTTCGTCTCCCTGCGGCAGCCCGGTGTCAGCTCTCGACGGCCCGGCGACGCGCCACCTCGGCGAGGGTGACCGCGGCGGCCACGCTCGCGTTCAGCGACTCCACCTCGGAGACCATCGGGATGCTGACGGTCAGGTCACAGGTCTGCCCGACCAGCCGGGACAGCCCGCGTCCCTCCGAGCCGACCACCACGACCAGTGGGCCGACCGCGGCCTCCAGGTCGTACAGGTCGGTCTCGCCGTCGGCGTCCAGGCCGACCACCATGAAGCCGGCGTCCCGACACGCCTTCAACGACCGGGTCAGGTTGGTGACCTGGGCCACCGGCACCCGCGCGGCCGCACCGGCACTGGTCCGCCAGGCGGTCGCGGTGATCCCGGCCGCCCGCCGCTCCGGTACGAAGACACCCTGCGCGCCGAACGCGGCAGCCGACCGGATCACCGCGCCGAGGTTGCGCGGGTCGGTGACCCCGTCCAACGCCACCAGCAGCGGTGCCGACTGTTCCAACGCGGCGGCGACCAGATCCTCGAACGGCTCGTACGCGAACGGCGGCACCTGAAGGCCGACGCCCTGGTGCAGCACGCCCCCGGTCATCCGGTCCAGTTCGGCGCGGCTGATCTCGAGGATGGCGATGCCCCGGTCGGCGGCGGTACGGATGATCTCGTTGACCCGGTCATCCATGTCGATGCCCTGGGCGGTGTATAGCGCCGTGGCCGGCACCTGAGCGCGCAACGCCTCCAGCACCGGGTTACGGCCGACCAGCAGCTCCGGCGTGTCCTTGGCCGGGTTCGACTTACGCCCGGGCGCGACCCGGGGACCACCACGTCCGGCGGGCTGCTTGCCGCGAGCGGGCTTCGGGGTGGGCGTACCCCGGCCACCGCCCCGACCCCAGGTGGTGTCCTTGGTGCCCGGCTTGCCGATCTTCGGGGCGCGCCCCTCCTCGGCCGCCGCGCGGCGTTCCTTCTCCTGCTTCCAGGCGGTGCGCTGGGGCACCTTCTCCGTGCCGGAGTACCCCTTGTGCCACGGCCGCTCGTCGGCGGGCAGGGTACGGCCCCGACCGGCGAGGGAATCCTTGTTCTTGCCGCCGGAGCCCTTGGGTGCGCTCGCCTTCGACGCCACCCGCCGGCCACGGCGCTGCGAATTGCCGGCCATCAGTCATGCTCTCCAATTGTCCAACGCGGGCCCTGTGGGGTGTCCTCGACCACCACTCCGGCCCGCTTGAGCTGGTCCCGCAGCGCGTCGGCGGCGGCCCAGTCCTTGCGGACACGGGCCTGCGCACGCTGTTCCAGAGCGAGGGCGACCAGGGAGTCGACCACACCGCGGAGGTCACTCGCCCGGGCACCGCCGGTCCAGGCCGGGTCGAGGGGGTCGACGCCGAGGATATCCAGCATCGCGCGGACACTGGCGAGCGCCGTGCGTACGGTCACATCGTCACCGCCGGCCAACGCGTTGTTGCCGTCCCGCAGTACGTCGTGCAGCACCGCCAACGCGGCCGAGGTGTTCAGATCGTCGTCCATCGCCGCGGCGAACGCGGCCGGCACCTCGCCGAGCTGCCCGACGCCCACCCGCTCGACGGAGCGCTGCACGAAACCCTCGATCCGCCGGTACGCCACGGCCGCCTCGCGCAGTGCCTCCTCGGAGTAGTCGATCCGGGAGCGGTAGTGCGCGGCGACGTAGTAGTAACGCAGTTCGACCGGGCGTACCCCGAGCCCGGCGACGTACGCCAGGTCGAGGGCGTTGCCCAGGGACTTGCCCATCTTGGTGCCGCCGATGCCGAGCAGACCGTGATGCACCCAGTAGCGGGCGAAGGGCAGGTCGGCGGCCTGCGACTGGGCCAGTTCGTTCTCATGGTGCGGAAAAATCAGGTCGAGCCCACCACCGTGGATATCGAACTCGGCACCCAGGTACCGCCAGCACATCGCCGAGCACTCGATGTGCCAACCGGGCCGGCCCCGCCCCCACGGCGACGGCCAGTAGGCATCGGCCGGCTCGCCCGGCTTGACGCCCTTCCAGAGCGCGAAGTCACGCGGGTCGCGCTTGCCACGCTCGGGGGCGTCGGCGGCGGACTGCATCTCGTCCGGCGACTGGTTGGACAGCGCACCGTACGCCGGCCACGAACGCACGTCGAAGTACACGTCGCCGGAGTCGTCGGTGGCCGGGTAGGCGTGCCCCCGCTCGATCAACTGCGCGATCAGCTGGTGCATCTCCGGAATGTGCCCGGTGGCCCGCGGCTCATAGGTCGGTGGCAACACGTTCAGCGCCCGGTACGCCTCGGCGAGCTTCAATTCGTTGGCGTACGCGATCGACCAGAACGGCCGCTCCTGCTCCTGCGCCTTGACCAGGATCTTGTCGTCGATGTCGGTGACGTTCCGGATGAACGTGACCTCGAAACCGGCGGCCAGCAGCCACCGACGCAGCACGTCATAGTTCACACCGGAACGAAGATGGCCGATGTGCGGCGGTGCCTGAAGGGTGAGCCCACACAGGTAGACCCCCACCTTGCCGGCTTCCCGCGGGACGAAGTCCCGCACCGATCGGGTGGCGGTGTCATACAGGCGAAGCGTCACCGTACAAGGGTAGCCGTCCGTCGTTTTCCCGGTCCGCCGGAGCCGGGTCGTACGCTGCTGATCGTGACTTCCCCCGCGGCCCCCGGCACCGACCCGCCCACCCCTGCCACGCCCGA
The DNA here is from genome assembly GCF_002879555.1 of Verrucosispora sp. ts21. Taxonomy (NCBI): domain Bacteria; kingdom Bacillati; phylum Actinomycetota; class Actinomycetes; order Micromonosporales; family Micromonosporaceae; genus Micromonospora; species Verrucosispora sp. ts21. Next base: position 54,280 of record NZ_PNOZ01000002.1, read on the forward strand.
CCGCGGCACGGCAGGCGGTCCGGGCGCTACCCGCGGCGCAGGCGCTACCGGCGGCACGGGCGCTACCGGCGGTCCGGGCGGGAGCGGGGTGGGCGTGCCGGGCGGGGAGACCTCGCAGACGCTGGACCGGGGGCTACGGCTGCTGCACCTCGTCGCCGACGCGCCCGGCGGGCTCACCGTCACCGAGGCGGCGAACCGGCTGGGCATCGGCCGGGCAGCGGTCTACCGCCTGGTCACACCATTGGCCGGGCACGGCATGCTTCGCCGGGACGCTGACGGTCGGCTGCGCCTGGGCGCCGGGGTGCTGCACCTGGCCCGGCGCGCGCAACCACTGCTCGCCGAGGGCGCGCTGCCGGCCCTGCGACGCCTCGCCGAGCAGGCCGGCGCGACCGCGCACCTGACCGTGGTCGAGGGCGGCGAGGGGGTCGCGCTGGCGGTGGTCGAGCCAAGCTGGACCTCGTTCCACGTGGCGTACCGCACCGGGGCCCGGCACCCGCTGGAACGAGGCGCGGCCGGGCAGGCCATCCTCGCCGGGCGCTCCGGCGCCGCCGGCCCGGTGAGCACCGTCGGCGAGTTGCAACCCGGTGCGTACGGGGTGGCAGCCCCGGTCCTCGGGGTGCCCGGCCTGGAGGCGAGCGTCGGCGTGGTCGCACTCGCCCCACTCGACGCCGACGCGGTCGGCGCCCAGGTCCTCGCCGCCGCCACCGCGATCGCCGCCGCCCTCCGCTGACACCACCTCATCCCCGCCGCCACCTGCCCCGGCCCGGCTGGCAGGCAGGCACCGTTACGGCGGAATGGCGGTAACCGGGAGCGCCGGAAACCGCAATTCCGGCGTAACGGCGAAGCCTCCCTACCTCAGCGTGGTGCGCGGACGTCCATGACGGGGTGGCGCGAACCCATACCACGGCCGGGCTGTGGCGTGGGTGTTGTCCACAGGGGTGGTCGATCATGAGAGCGACCGTTGTCCACAGGGGTCCCGCAGGGCTCGCGGTAGGCCGCACGGTGGAGGCATGCCTCCTTCCCCGTACCGACCGGCCGCTCTTGCGTGGCAGGTGTTCCGCGGTTCCGAGGCGATCCGCGACCGCCTGATCACCCGGCACCAGCTTCGCGGTGCGTCCTGGGTCCGCCTGATGCACGACGTGTACGCCGACGCCCGCCTCGACCGCGATCACGAGTTGCTCTGCCGAGCGGCCTCGCTGCGATTACCATCCGGCGTGCTGATGGCCGGACCGTCAGCGGCCTACCTGCACGGCATCGAGCACGCTGCAACCTTCACCGACGAGGTTCACGTCCTGGCACCGATGCAGTTCCGGCTCGGCTCCCAGCGCGGCATCCGAGTGCACACCCTCGGTCCACGCCAGCCGCCGCAACCCACCTCGGAAGCCCAGCAGTGGCCCGAGTCCGCCGAGCACACCTGCCGGCCAGCCGCCATCGCGGGGCCGGTGGGCTCGCAGCCCTTGCCCCGATCGGATGTCATCTGCTCGGCCTGGGAGTGCGCGGTGTGGCTGGAGCCGGTACAGGCGGTCGGCATCATCGACGCCATGCTCCGGCAGAAGTTGGTCGACCACACCCGGCTGGACGCCATGGCCAGGGCAAACGTGGGCCGGCCCGGGGGGCGGCGGGCCGAGTGGGTGTTCGGCCTGGCCGATGGGGGTGCGCAGTCGCCGCCCGAGTCGCAGCTACGGGTCCGGCTGATACTGGCCGGGCTGCCCCGACCGGTCACCCAACATCCGGTGCGGCTGGCCAACGGTCAGATCCTGCACCCTGACCTGTCGTGGCCCGAATACCGGGTGGCCGTCGAGTACGACGGGCTCTGGCACAGCGATCCCGACCAGCTTCACCTCGACCGGCAGCGGCTCAACCAGTTGATGGCGGCCGGCTGGCGAGTGCTGCACGTGACCAGTCGACGCCTGCACCGCGACTTCCCGGGACTCGTGCGGGAGGTCCGTACCGCCCTCGCCGCCGCCGGCTGGCACCGCTGACCACCCGCCGCCCGCGCCGCGCGGAGGGGCTGATCCACTCCGTTACGCCGAAGTGGCGGTCACCCAGTACTCGGGTAACCGCCACTTCGGCGTAACTGCGGACGGGGCCGCGCAGACAGGCCGCACGAACCCGCGCGGCGGACGCGCGGGCCCGCGAGGCTAGCGGCGCAGCGGGGTGGTCACTGCGGCGTAGGCGTCGATGATGCCGTGGCCGTAGAAACCGTTGAAGTCGCGCGAGCCGGCGCAGTAGGCGTCGAACTCGGGTGAGCGGCCCTCGTTGGTGTAGGTCTGCAACCTGGGCTCCGGGCAGGCCCGCTCGGCGGCCGTGCGGAGCAGGTGCCGCTCGACCACGTCCGGGTCCAGGCCGAAGCCACCCCGGCCCTGCGGCTTGCCGTACCGGCTCACGATGAGCGCGGCGACGCCCGAGGCGTGCGGAGCGGCCATCGAGGTGCCCTGGAGGTACGTGTAGTAGGCGCACTGCCGGTTGGCCTTGCACTCCTTGAATACGAAGGTCTCCGCGCCCGGCACGATGTTGCCGTCCTCGTCCACCGAGCCCTCCTCCTGGAGGACCTTCAGCGGGTACGTGGACAGGATCATGTTGGCGTCGGTACGGAACGTGTCGGTGCCGAAGCCGTCCCGGAACCAACCGCCCGGCGCGGCGATGGCGGTCTGCTCGGTGCCGTAGTTGGAGTAGTCCGCCTTCTTACCCGACGGCCCGACCGACGAGACGCTGATGACGTGCGGCCCCTCGGTGGGCAGGTCCCAGCAGCTGTTGTTGTCGATCTCGCGGGGGTACGGCGCGACGTCCCCGTAGTTCGGGCTGGAGAAGTCCGTACGCGGGTCGCCCAGGTCTTCGTGGTTGTTGCCGAGCGCACCGACCAGGGTGACGCCCCGGTCGTGGGCGTAGGTCAGCGCCCGCTTCATGGCCCGGATGGTGGCCCGCTGCGCGGCCTGCGCCTCCGGCGAGTCAGCCGGGTTGGCCGTGCAGTTGTAGAGCCACGGGTCCACGTAGAAGGACATGTTGACCACGTCCAGGCCCGACCTGCCGGCGTGCAGCAGTGCGTTGACCACCGGGTTCAGGAAGAAGTAGCCGGAGTCCTGGCCGCCCTTGAGGTTGACCAGCGAGACCTTCGGGGCGACGCCGGAAAGGCCGAAGCCGTTGGCGGCAGCACCGATGGTGCCGGCGACGTGCGTACCGTGTCCGCCGTCGTCGGTGCCGGCCGGGTCGAGGCAGCTCGGCACCTCGCACGGCCCGTCGATCTCGGGGATGTCGGGCGCGAAGTTGCGCGACAGCGCCCAGTTGAAGTTCGGCGCGATGTCCGGGTGGCTGGCGTCGACGCCGGTGTCCAGGACGCCGACGGTGACCCGGCGGTCGCCCGGTTCGATCTTGCGCGCCTTGTCGGCCCGGATCATCTCCAGGCCCCAGAGCTTGTCGTCCAGCGGGTCCATCTTCTTGCCCCGCTGCTTGCCGGCCCCCTTGGCGGCGGCTGCCAGCAGGTGCTCCTGCTCGACCCGGTCCAGCTTGGGCTTACGGCCGATGGCCTTCTCCTCGGCGGCGCCGATCAGGGCGGCGGCAGCGGTCGCCTTCGTCGCGAAGTCGGCCCGGTCGCTGGTCACCTGGAACACACCGACCTCGTCGGTACGGGACACCACGGTCCCGCCGGCCGACCGGATCGCGGCGATGGCGGCATCGGCGGAGACCCCGTCCTCCGCCACCACGGTGAAGGTCCGGGCGACGCCGGACGGCTCGGCACCAGCGGGCACGCCCAGGCCGGTCACCGTGAGTGCCAGTGCCGCCGCGGTCGCGACGACACCGACGGTGAAGCGCTTGCTCACCACATCGAATCCTCTCGTTGAGGGACGTGGCGTCATCAGACATCAACGCATGACGTTTCGCCAGACCGGCGTCCACTAGGAAGCAAAAAGTCTGCTTCGCCGGAAAGGCCGACCAGGACAGCGGGCAGCTCAGCAAGAGAGCAAACTGCCGCATCCGGGGTCACGTGAGGGCCGGCTCCGCCGCCTTCGGCTGCTCGGGGAGGGCGGGTGCGCGTAGTTCGTCGATGCGGACCAGTGCCACTCCAGCGACGATCAACGCCCCGCCGAACAGTTGCACCACCGTGGGCAGTTCGCCCAGCACCAGCCAGGCGATCAGCACCGCGAACATCACCTCGGTCAGCCCCACGAAGGAGGCCATCCGCGCGCCGAGCACACGGGTAGCGGCGATCCCGGCCAGGTAGGCGATCACCGCAGCCACCAGCACCAGACCGGCGATCGGCACCAACCAGCTCGTCTCCTGCCCGCCGAACTCCACCGCGCCGAAGCTGGCCCGCAGCGGCAGCGCGCCGACCAGGCCGAGCGCCAGCAGCACCGCGGCACCGACCGCCATGCCGCCACTGGCCATGACCACCGACGGCAGCGCGGAGTCGACCCGCCCGGCTAGTACGAAGTAGCCGGCGAGCCCGACCGCCGCGCCCAGCCCCCAGAGCACCCCGATCGGGTCGAGTCGACCCGCACCGGCCATGTCGAGCACGAAGAACAGGCCGGCCAGGGCTGCCACCGACCCGGCCACGGTCAGCCGACGCGGGCGCTGCCCCTGCACCAGCCAGGTCCACCCGACGACGAGGATGATGCCGAGGTACTCCAGCAGCAACGCGACGCCGACGGGCAGGTAGCGCACCGCGTTGAAGAAGCAGACCTGGGCGACCGCCACTCCCAGCAGCCCGAAGACGCCGATCGAGGCAAGGTTGCGGCGCAGCACCGGCCACTGGCCCCGCATGACGAGCAAGGCGGGTGCCGCCAGCACCAGGGCGGCGAGGCCGACGCGGGCGATGACCACCGACTCGGCGGACCAACCGGCGTTGATCAGGGATCGGGCGAAGGTGCCCGAGGTGGCGAAGGTGACCGCGGAGAGCAGGGCCAGCGCGAGGCCGGCACCGGCGACGGGTGATTGACGCATGGCTCTCCTTGGCACGGCACCGCGACATCGGCAAACTAGGGTTACACCGATGACGCTAGAGTCGGGCCACGACAGGAGTCAAGTTGCTCTTCGCTCATGACACCGAGTGTTCCCTGATCGCCGTCGCCGCGCTGGTCAACACCGCCGGCCAAGGCGACGAAGGGCTACCCGACGTGGAGGCCCTGAGCGCCTTCTTCACCGCCCATGCCTACACCGGAAGACACGAACACACCGAAACCGAACTGCGGGCCGTACGCGCCCTGCGCCCCCGGCTGCGCCGGATCTGGTACGCCGACGTCGACGAGATCGTCTCGATCGTCAACGGACTGCTCCGCGAACACCGTGCCCTGCCCCAGCTCATCACCCACGACGACGAGCCGTACCACCTGCACGCCGTGCCTCGGGATGCCCCGCTGGCCACCAGGATGGCGGTCGAGGCGGCGATGGCGATCTCCGACGTGGTGCGCGGCGGCGAGCTGCGCAGGCTACGCACCTGCGAGTACCCCGACTGCGACAACGTGCTTGTCGACCTGTCGAAGAACCGCTCCCGCCGATTCTGCGAGGCCGGCTGCGGCAACCGGGCCGCCGTCAACGCCTACCGCGCCCGCAAGGCCGCCGCTCGCAGCTGAGCCCACGCTCTTTGGGTGCGTTTGTTGTCGCCAGAGCAACAGGAAACGCACCCAGAGACCCCGCATTGGGCGATCAGTGGGCGCGTCCGGCCATCAGCCAGCGGGTCATCACGATCCGCAGCAGCACGTACCGTCCGTCCGGGCCGTCCACTGTGACGTCCCACCCGTCGTACCGGTGCCGCAGGCCGTCCACGACGGCGGCCGGGAACGGCTGGCGCACGATGCTCGCCACGCCCTCGGCGACGACCGGCGCATCCCCGTCCGGCAGCGCCAGCGAGACCCGGGGATCGGCGGCGATGTTGCGGACCTTCCGGTTGCGCTCGGCAGTGCCGATCCACCACTCACCGTCGAGATACAGGAACCAGACCGGTGTCAGGTGCGGCGACCCGTCCGGCCGCAACGTGCAGAGCCAGACCACGCGCTCCCGATCCAGCCGCTCCAACACCTCCGCGCCGGGAGCGCTGATCACGTCAGGCGCGGCGGCGCGGCAACGAAAACCCGCCAGGCGTACGCGTCAAAGGTCAGCACCGCCCCCGCCGCATCCTTGCTGTCCCGCACCCCCACCACCCCGGGCAGGTTCGTAGCCACCTCGACACACTGGTCGCTGGAGCCGCTGCGGCTGCTCTTGCGCCACCGCGCACCGCTCAGCTCCATGACTCGGCAATCTCCTTCAGCAATTCGATCGACTCCTGTGCTGGTAGGGCCGCGCCCAGGGTAGCTTCCCAAACCCGTTGCAGCATCGACAGATCCGACGGCCGATCAAGTTCACGGCCACCGATCTGGCCACCCAGGTAGGCCACGACCGTCCGGTCTTTCAGGGTGGCGAGCATGAACGGTCCGTTGAGCCCCGGATACTCATCGGCGGACTGCGGCACCACAAGCAGTCGAAGCGACGGATGATCACTGGCCAACCGGACCAGGTGCTGCGTCTGCTCCAACATGATCTTGCGGCCACCGACTCGGCGTCGCAGAGCGGCCTCGTCTATCACCACCACCATGCGGGGCGGGTCCTCCTGGCAGACAACACCCTGGCTCGCCAGGCGGTCAGCGAGGCGTTCCTCGCGCTCCGCGCGGGCCAGCGAGTCGTCGGCCTCGAAGACCGCGCGAGCATAGGGCTCGGTCTGAAGTAGACCTGGCACGTGCAGTGGTTCAAACCACCGCAATTCGTCGGCACCTTCGAGGATGGCACGCCATCCTCGAAGCCAGACCTGGGCTTTGTCGAGGGCTACCAGGTGGGTGAGCATTCGGCCGTAGAGGCCGCCGGTGTCCAGGGCCTTGTCGAACTGTTCCAGGTACTTCGGGGTGGGCGGCTGTTGACCCAACTCCACCGCGCTGACCATCGACGGCGAGTAGTTCACGGCCTTGGCCAGATCCTCCTGACTCCAGCCCTGCCGAGCCCGCGCCCGGCGTAGCTCCGCGACCAGGAAGGCCGCCGCTGTCAGCTGTCCACTCGCCATTTCCAGCCGCCCTCCAGGAACCGGTCGATCGACTACAGCGCACCGCCACCGGCAACCCGGCCCGGCCACAGTGGGCCTCGGACAGCACGGCCAAACCCTTCCGACCGTAACGGTGTGCTCAGCAGACTGTGCGCAGCGACGCTCGCCGCTCATTCCCCCGAGGGGCGGCGTCGAGGTGGGACCGCCCCGCTCCCCCGGCCGGGCGGTCCCATCGCCGGGGACCGTGACGAGTCCGCTCTACCGGAAGGCCGCGCCATGCCGACCCCATCCGCCGAGGGACCGGTGACGCGTCCTCACCTGCCCTTGCGCCCACTGTGGCTGTGTCGGGCCTGCGCGGCACCCTGGCCCTGCGCGACGGCACGACTGACGCTGATCGCCGAGTACGCCCACGACCGGATCGCCCTCAGCGTCTACCTCTGCGCCGTACTGCACGAGGCGGCAGCCGACCTCTACCGCCTGGACCCGGACGAGGGTCCTGCCCCGGCCGCCCTCTTCGCCCGCTTCCTGGCCTGGGTACCGCGCCCCGGGGCGCGCCCGTGACGTCGGTCAGGGGTGGGTCATCCGGAGCAGGTCCAGGGCCTCGTCCAACTGGACCTCGGTGAGCTTGCCGGAGTCGACATGGCCACGGGAGATCACCACCTCCCTGATCGAGGTCTGCTTGGCCAGTGCCTCCTTGGCGATCGAGGCGGCCTCGTCGTACCCCAGGTAGCGGTTGAGAGGGGTGACGATCGACGGCGAGCCTTCGGCGTACGACAGGCAGACCTCGGCGTCCGCGACCAGGCCGACCACGCAGCGGTCGGCGAGCAGGCGGCTCGACGCGGCCAGCAGCCGGATCGATTCGAGCAGGTTGCGGCCCATCACCGGGAGCATCACGTTGAGTTCGAAGTCGCCCTGCGAGCCGGCGAACGCCACCGTGGCGTCGTTGCCGATCACCTGCGCGCAGACCTGCCGGACCGCCTCGCAGACCACCGGGTTGACCTTGCCGGGCATGATCGACGAGCCGGGCTGCAGGTCGGGGATGCGCAGCTCACGCAGGCCGGCGCGGGGGCCCGAGCCCATCCACCGGATGTCGTTGGCGATCTTGTAAAGACCAACCGCGACGGTACGCAGCTGACCCGACGCCTCCACCAGCGCGTCCCGCGCGCCCTGCGCCTCGAAGTGGTTACGCGCCTCGGTCACCGGCAGCCCGGTGGAGTCGCGCAGCTTCTCGATCACGGCGGCGGCGAAGCCGAGCGGGGTGTTGATGCCGGTGCCCACCGCCGTACCGCCCAACGGCAGCTCGGCCAGCCGGGGCAGCACCCCGTCCAGCCGCTCGATGCCGTAGCGGATCTGTGCGGCGTACCCGCCGAACTCCTGCCCCAGGGTCACCGGCGTGGCGTCCATCAGGTGGGTACGCCCCGCCTTGACCACCGTCTCGAACTCCGTGGCCTTGGCTTCCAGCGCGCCGGCCAGGTGGTCCAGCGCCGGCAGCAGGTCACGGACGACGGCCTCGGTGGCGGCCAGGTGGATCGAGGACGGGAAGACGTCGTTGCTCGACTGGGAGGCGTTGACGTCGTCGTTGGGGTGCACGTCGCGGCCCAGCTCCCGGCTGGCCAGCGTGGCGATCACCTCGTTGGTGTTCATGTTCGACGAGGTGCCGGAGCCGGTCTGGAACACGTCGATCGGGAACTGGTCGTCGTACCCGCCGTCGGCCACGTGCGCGGCGGCGGCGGCGATCGACGCGGCCACGTTCGCGTCGATCACCCCCAGATCCCCGTTGACCTCGGCCGCCGCCCCCTTGATCTGGGCCAGCGCCCGGATCTGGGCGGGCTCGATACCCCGACCCGAGATCGGGAAGTTCTGCACCGCCCGCTGTGTCTGGGCCCGCCACAGCGCATCGGCGGGCACCTCCACCTCGCCCATCGAGTCGCGTTCGATCCGGTAGCCCGCCGCCTCTGGAGTCGTCACGCCTACCATCCTGCCGGGACCAAGAGCTAATCGCAGGGCGGCTCGGCAGAAAACGGGCGCTGGGCGAGGAAGTTGGGCACCCGGCTCCGCTGCCGCATCCAATTGGCAAATCCGGGGACGGTCCACCCCACCACCTCAAGCACGGTGTCGTGGTCAGCCGCCAGGTGCCGCCGGTAGATCGGTTCGTGGTGGGCGATCCGGTTCCGGAGCAGTCGAAGAGTGTTCAAGCGGGGGTGCAGCCTCGCTCTGGTTCCGCTGTATCCAGGGAAGGCTTGGCGGAGACCCGGCCGCCAGAGCGACATCTCGTAGTTGCAGTCGCCACCGGCGCTCAGCAGTGCGACCCAGAAGCCAAACGGCAAGGCTGCCACCACATGGCCCAGGCTGCCGCTGGCGCCTCTGCGCCCCATCTCGGCACATGCCTTGGCGATCATGTCGTTGGCAGGAGGGGTGAAGTCGAACCGCGGCGCCAACCACCAGTCCTCCCGCCCGCCCAGCACCCTGAGTTGTTCATGGAGCGCGTTACGCAGCACCACTTCGAAGTGCCCCAGCACCTCGAAGAACGCAGCGGACACAGCCGTGTTCCACTCGTAGAGTTGGATTCCTTCGGCGAGCCCGCCTCCTGCCGCCTTGACGTACGGCTCAAGCCGACCTGCCGAGAGAGCCCTCTCCAGCGCCACGATGTCGGCCATCACAGTCGCCCTTCTTGTCGTTCTGGGGTAAAGTTCATGCGTACGCCCCGGATGTTGCCTCTGCTTGCAAGCAACCCGGGGCATTGCCTTGTCAGAAACAGCAGGACGGCCGCTCAGACCGACCGGTGCCGGAGGCTCTGCAACGGGGCGCCGGTCGCGGCGACGAAGAAAAAGCTCCAGCCGTTGCGGTGCGGGCTTACGGCCGGGTTGTAGTGCTGGACGATTTCCCGCGCAGCCTGGCTGGGAGTCCGAAAGGAACGGCCGGCCAGCGGACCCGATGTGATCTCGATTCGTCCTGGCCCGGGCACGAACATCCCATAGGTGCGGTGGCCTGCATAGTCCGCGTAGACCCGCACCGAAGCCGGCTCATCGCCATCTGGCGTAGCCGGCTCCGGCGCTGCAGCCGCTTGGGCTTGCTCCACAAGGCGAGCCACCAACTGCCCCTTCGTCATGCCGGTGATGCCCGCCGCGAAGGTCAGGTACCTATCAGTCGCGTCGTCAACTTCGATCTGCGGCATGTGCACACCCCCCTGCTCACACAGGAGAGTACGCCATCAGAATCTTCAGAGCAACAGCCGTCCCCTCAAAATCAAGGGGAACTCAGAATCCTCAGTTTTCTTAGCGGCGGCCGATCGTAAGCACCGGCTTGGTGACCTCGGCGAAGAAGTCGTTGCCCTTGTCGTCGACGACGATGAAGGCCGGGAAGTCCTCCACCTCGATCTTCCAGACCGCCTCCATGCCCAGCTCCGCGTACTCCAGGACCTCGACGTGCTTGATGCAGTCCTGGGCGAGCCGGGCCGCCGGGCCGCCGATCGAGCCGAGGTAGAAGCCGCCGTGCTGCTCGCAGGAGCGGGTCACCTGAGCGGAGCGGTTGCCCTTGGCGAGCATCACCATCGAGCCGCCAGCAGCCTGGAACTTCTCGACGTACGCGTCCATCCGGCCGGCGGTGGTCGGGCCGAAGGAGCCGGAGGCGTAGCCCTCCGGGGTCTTCGCCGGGCCGGCGTAGTAGACGGCGTGATCGCGCAGGTACTGCGGCATCGGCTCGCCCGCGTCCAACCGCTCGGCGATCTTGGCGTGCGCGATGTCCCGGGCGACCACCAGCGGGCCGGTCAGGGACAGTCGGGTCTTGACCGGGTACTTCGACAGCTCGGCGCGGATCTCGTCCATCGGCCGGTTCAGGTCGACGCGTACCACCTCGGTGGTGTCCAGCTGCGTGTCGGTGACCTCGGGCAGGTAGCGGGCCGGGTCGGTTTCGAGGCGCTCCAGCCACACCCCCGACGGGGTGATCTTGGCAACCGCCTGCCGGTCGGCCGAGCAGGAGACCGCGATCGCCACCGGGCAGGACGCGCCGTGTCGGGGCAGCCGCACCACCCGTACGTCGTGGCAGAAGTACCGTCCACCGAACTGCGCGCCGATGCCGAAGTTGCGGGTCAGCTCCAGCACCTCCGCCTCCAGCTCCAGGTCACGAAAGCCGTGCGCGGTCATCGAGCCGGAGGTCGGCAGCGCGTCGAGGTACTTGGCGGAGGCGTACTTGGCGGTCTTCAGTGCGTACTCGGCGCTGGTGCCGCCGATCACCACGGCCAGGTGGTACGGCGGGCAGGCCGAGGTACCGATCAGCCGCAGCTTCTCCTCCAGGAACTGCATCATCCGCGTCGGGTTCAGCAGTGCCTTGGTCTCCTGGTAGAGGTACGACTTGTTGGCCGAGCCGCCCCCCTTGGCCATGAACAGGAACTTGTACGCGTCGGGGTGCCCGTCCGGGTCCTCGGCGTACAACTCCACCTGGGCGGGCAGGTTGCTGCCGGTGTTGCGCTCCTCCCACATGGTCAGCGGGGCGAGCTGGGAGTAGCGCAGGTTCAGTCGGGTGTACGCCTGCCAGACGCCGCGGGAGATCGCCTCGGCGTCGCTGCCGTCGGTGAGCACGTGCCGGCCACGCTTGCCCATCACGATCGCGGTGCCGGTGTCCTGGCACATCGGCAGCACTCCGCCGGCGGCGATGTTGGCGTTGCGCAGCAGGTCCAGCGCGACGAACCGGTCGTTCGGCGAGGCCGCCGGGTCGTCGATGATCGACCGCAGCTGGGCCAGGTGCGCCGGCCGCAGGAAGTGGGCGATGTCATGCATCGCCTCGGCGGTCAACGCGGTCAACGCGGCCGGGTCGACGGTGAGGAATCGGCGACCACCCGGGCCGTTCACCACGTCGACGCCCTCGTCGGTGACCAGGCGGTACTCCGTCTGGTCCGGCCCGGTCGGCAACAGCGGGGCGTACGAGAATTCCGTGCTCATGCCGCCACTCCACTGCGCTCCGTGCCGCCGTGGGGCACCACCGCACTACACCCGTGATTCGCTCGCTGACGCTCGCCCATGACGGCAAAGCCTAGGGCAGAAGGTTCGATCACTCCTACCCACCGGGTGGGGTGGTGCCGCTCACCCTCGTCCGGCCCGGCGGACGGCGTCACTTGCCGGAATCAGGGTCGCTGCACAGCTCGTTCTTCGGCCCGCAGCTGCCCTGCGGCCCCGGCGCGCCGGGACTGCCCGCCGGCCCCGGCACACTCCCGTCGCCGTTGCGACCCGGATCACCATTACGGGCCGGGTCGCCGCTCGCCGCACCGAAGCGGATGTACCCGATCTCACGGCCCTCACCGATCACCATGCCGGCCGGGCCGACCGCCAGCGCGTTGGCGGAGGTGCGCAGCGCGACCAGTTCCCGGCCGGTACGCGGGTCCAGGGCCACCAGCCGGTTCGGCTTCTCGTCGGCGACGACGGCCGCGTACGGGGTCAGTGCCGCACCCGCCTTCTCGCCGCTCGGCCGGTTCCACCGCACCTGACCTGAGCTGAGTTCCCGGCCGGAGATCCCGTCCCGGCCGGCGGTGCGCACCACCGCGTACCGGTCGTCCACGGCGAGCACCCGTTCGGAGTTCTCGGTGGCCAGCAGCAGCCGCCCGTCGTACCCGTCGAGGATCGCCTCCCGCCCGTCCGGGGCGACTCCGACCAGCACGTTGCGGGCGCCGTACGGGTCCTCCCGCTGCACGCACCCGGCGCTGTCGGCGGTACGCAGGTTGAGCCCGGAACGCTGCCAGGTCTCCTGCCCGGTGGCCGCGTCCCGGCCGGAGATGGTGAAGTAGCAGTTGCCGTCCTGGGAGCGGGCGACGATGCGCAGCAGCCGGCCCCCGATCACCGCGAGCCGCTCGTCACGTTCCGGTTCCACGTTCTGCAACACCCGACCGGTGGCGGTGTCCACCACGTGCACCCGCCCGTCGACCGGGAAGCCGAGCAGCGCCGGTACGGTCTCCGGGCCCGCCACCTCACCGTGGATCCGGGGGCTGGACAGCCGACGACTGTCGAGCAGATTCGGGTTGTCGGCGAGCAGGCCGCTGCTGACCCCGGGTAGGAAGGCGGTCCACAGCGGGGTGACCCCGCGCGGTTCCCAGGCGCTCAGGGTGCAGTCGGTCGCCGCCAGGCAACGCGCGTCGAGCAGCAGGTTGCGGTAGGTCCACACGGCCACCGCGTCGTTGTCGCGCCGACGGGTCACGCCGGTGGTCGGGTCGAGAACCTCGTACCCTTTGACCAGCAGGCGACCGACGGCGACCACGGCTTCGGCACCGCCGCCGGCCACCGCGCTCCAGTCGGCCTTGCGCTCCCAGAGCTGGCTGCCGGTGGCCAGGCTGCGGGCCTCGACCCGGGTGCGTTGTTCGACCACCACCGTCTCCCCGGCGATGGTGACGCTGCGCGGGGTGCCACCGATGCGCTGCTGCCAGACGAGGTCCGGCTCGGAGATGGGCGACCGCCTGTTCACCCAGTCCCACATACCAGGAAACGGATTCCAGACTCCGGTGGCGGCCAGCGCGACGACCGTGGTCAGGCCAAGCAGCAGCCAGCCACGCACGCCGAGGCCGCTGCCCTTCGCCACCGGAACACGGTAGCCACCCGCACCTCCCACTGCGCGCACCCCACCGCGTGTCGTGAAAGGAAGGGCACCTTATTAACGCCTCCGGTAGTAGAAGGGCCCCTTGTTAACGCGGGTGAGCGGCAGGCTTCAGCACCGGCCACAGTGTCAGCGTCGCGGCGATCGACGCGGCACCGGCCACCGCCATCACCACGCCCGGGGCGAGCCACTCGCTCAGCCCGCCCGCGCTCGCCGCCGCCAGCCCCTGCATCGCCATCATCCCCGTGTTGACCAGCCCGAACGCCTGCCCCCGGCGCAACTCGGGCACCGCGTCGAGGAAGCGCCGGGCCAGCCCGAGCTGGTAGGCGAAGCCCGCGGTGGCCACCGCGAAGAGCGCCGCCGCCGGCAGCAGCCCCGGACCGGCCAGGAACGCCAGCATCGGTACGCCGAGCAGCAGCGCGAGCCAGGGCGTCCACCGCTCCCGGCGCGCCGGCGCCACGAACCGACCCACCACCAGGTCACCGACCAGCATCCCGCCCGCACCGGCCATCAGCAGTACGCCGGCACTGGCGCCCGGCCCCAACTGCGCCGCGTACGGCACCGCCACGCCTTCGGCACCGACGAGCAGCGAGCCGGGCAGCCACTGGGCGAGCAGCAGTCCCCGGATCCGGCGATCGGCGAGCAGCTGCCGGTTGACCCGCAGCGTCTCCCGAACGGCACCACCCCTGCCGCGCCCCACGGCTGTGCCCCCGGCACCGCTGGCCGGGCCCACGGCACCAGTGCTCACGGCATCGGTGGCAGGGTCGGTGCGGATCCGGGCGGGACGGCGGGTCAGCCCGACGCGTACCAGCAGCGCGGACAGGCCGCAGGTCAGCGCGGTCAGCCAGAGCGCGCCGTAGGGCCCGACCAGCCCGAGCAGCAGACCACCGACGGCGAAGCCGGCCACCTGGGTGCCCCCGGCGGCCACCGAGAGCAGCGACCGTCCCAACACGTACGCGTCGCCGTGCAGCACCTCGGGCAGCAGCGCGGTCCGCGCGGCACTGCTGACCGGGCCGAACAGCGCCACAACGGCGACCAGGCCGAGCATCAGCGGCGGCGACAGCACGCCGGTGGCGAGCACCACGACCACCGCCAGCCGCAACAGGTCGTACCCGACGATCAGCGCGCGGGCCGGCATCCGGTCCGCCAGAGCCAGCAGGAACACACCGCCGAGCGCGTGCGGCAGGAACCCGGTCACGTACGCCAGCGCGGCCAGCAAGCCGGAGCCGGTGCGCTCGTAGACCAGGACGGAGAGGGCGAGCATCTTCACCGTCTCGCCGATCATGAAGATGCCGAAGCTGCCGAAGATCACCCGGAACTCGGCGACGGCGAAGACGTCGCCGAAGGTCGCCGGCCGCTCGGCGGTGGGCGTACGCGTGTCGGTCACGGTGATCAGCCTGGTCGAAGGCCCCGGTCCGCTCTATCCTTTCGCTGTCAAGCGAAAGGTACGGGATGCGGATCGAGGTCACCCCGGCCGACGTGGCCGCCAGTCGGTACGCCGTCTCTCCGCTGGGTGAGACGGTGTCCGCGTTGCGGCTGCACGCCGGTCAACGGGCCTCCGACGGGCTGGGGCCGTGGGTGGCCCGGACCCGGCCCGCGTACGAGCGGCTGCGCCGGGAGGTGCCGGCGGTCGGGGCGCTACTGGCGCTGCTGCGTCGCGGCGGCTACAACGCCGACTTCATCCAGCCGCCGCCGGACGGCACGGCCCGGGACTTCCACGGCGAACTGGCCGTGGTCCGGGCGACCCCGTTGGCGCAGGCCCGCGACGAGCTGGCCCGCAACCTCGCCGGACCCCGGGCCACCCCACCGGCGTACGCCCGCCGGATCTACGCTGCGCCGAACGTGGTCGACCTGATCGCGGACGCCATCGAGGCGGCCTGGCAGGCGCTTGTCGAGCCGGACTGGCCGCGTCTGCGCGCGATCCTGGAGCGCGACCTGGTCCGTCGGGCGGGTCGCCTGCTCGCCTACGGCTGGGGTGCGGCCGTCGCCGACCTGGATCCCCGGCTGCGCTGGATCCCCGGTGACGTCGGCGTCATCGAGATCGACAGCAACGACCCCGACACCCACTCGCTGGCCGGTCGGGGCCTGCTCTTCGTGCCCACCGTCTTCGGCACCCTGATCGCGTACGTAGAGCAGCCCTGGCCGTACGCGATCGTCTACCGGGCCTCCGGGGTGGCCGAGTTGCTCGGGCCGCCCGACCCGGCCCGCCCCGACGACGCCCTGGATCGGCTGGTCGGCCGCTCGCGGGCGGCGGTGCTGCGGGCGCTCGCCCTGCCCGCCACCACCAGCCAACTCGTCGCTCAACTCGGGCTCAGCCTCGGCGGTGTCGGCGACCACCTCACGGTCCTGCGGGAGGCCGGGCTGGTCAGCCGGATCCGCACCGGCCGAGCCGTGAGCTACCGGCGCACCCCGCTCGGTGACGCGCTGGTCGCCGACTGATCCGTGTTAAAAGGGGACCCCTGCTCTACCGGAGACGTTAAGAAGGTGCCCTTCCTTCGCCCCGGACGGCGGAGCGGACGAGCGGCAGGACGCGGTACGGGATCTGTTCGGCGAGGGCGATGATGGTGGAGGCGCGGCGGATGCCCTCGTACGCGACGATCTGGTCGATCACCCGTTGCAGGTCGGCGTTGGAGCGGGCCACGATCCGGCAGAGCAGGTCGCTGGAGCCGGTGATGGTGTGCGCCTCCAGCACCTCGGGAATCCCGGCCAGATGGCTGGCCACCGGGACGTGCCCGTGCCGTTGACTGATCTCCAGGGTGACGAAGCTGGTCACCGTGAACCCGATCGCGGCGGGCGACACCTCCGGCCCGAATCCGCCGATCACCTTCCGGTCGACAAGCTTGTCGAGCCGCGCCTGGACGGTGCCGCGAGCCACCCCCAGGCGACGGGAGCACTCCAGTACACCGATCCGCGGTTCCGCGGCGAGCAGTTCGATCAGGCTGACATCCAGCGCGTCGAGCTGTACATCCTGTCCAGGGTTCACGACTGATCACCCTACTTGTTGTGCAACCTGACCAGCGATTGAGCCGACAGTTGCTCAGTGAGCGGGGTCACGGTGATAGTCCGGGGAACGAGCACAGAGTCGGCCGAGCAGGCCGGCCGGTACGCAAGGGAGGCCACCATGACCCAGGCGATCGACCGACCCCAGTCGACCGACGACGTCGACGTCGATGCCCTCGTCGGCGCCGTCGACCACGACATCGCCCGTGACCCGTTCCCGGTCAAGGGCCTCGACCACGTGCACTTCCTGGTCGGCAACGCCAAGCAGGCCGCGCACTACTATTCCACCGCCTTCGGCATGACCTGCGTGGCGTACCGGGGTCCGGAGCAGGGCCACCGCGACCACGCCCAGTACGTGCTGACCAGCGGCTCGGCCCGGTTCGTGCTCACCGGCGCGGTACGCCCCGACGCCGACGGCGCCGAGCACGTGGCCAAGCACAGCGACGGTGTCAGCGACATCGCGCTGGAGGTGCCGGACGTGGACGCCGCGTACGCGCACGCCACCGCGCAGGGCGCGACCGGCCTGCTGGAGCCGCACGACGTCAGCGACGAGCACGGCACCGTCCGGATGGCCGCCATCGCCGCGTACGGCGACACCCGGCACACCCTGATCGACCGGTCCCGCTACACCGGGCCGTTCCTGCCCGGCTTCGTCGCCCGTGGCCCGATCGTGGACCGGCAGCCGATGATCGACGCCGGCATCCAGCCGAAGCGCTTCTTCCAGGCCGTCGACCACGTGGTCGGCAACGTGGAACTCGGCCGGATGGACGAGTGGGTCGAGTTCTACAAGCGGGTCATGGGCTTCACCAACATGGCCGAGTTCGTCGGTGACGACATCGCCACCGACTACTCGGCGCTGATGAGCAAGGTGGTCGCGAACGGCACCCGCAAGGTGAAGTTCCCGCTCAACGAGCCGGCGATCGCCCGCAAGAAGTCGCAGATCGACGAGTACCTGGAGTTCTACCAGGGCCCGGGCGCGCAGCACATCGCCGTGGCCACCAACGACATCCTGGCCAGCGTCGACGCGATGCGGGCGGCGGGCGTCGACTTCCTGGACACCCCGGACTCGTACTACGACGACCCGGAGCTGCGGGCCCGCATCGGCGAGGTACGCGTACCGATCGAGGAGCTGAAGGCCCGCAAGATCCTGGTGGACCGGGACGAGGACGGCTACCTGCTCCAGATCTTCACCAAGCCGGTGCAGGACCGCCCGACCGTCTTCTTCGAGCTCATCGAGCGGCACGGCTCCCTCGGCTTCGGCAAGGGCAACTTCAAGGCCCTCTTCGAGGCGATCGAGCGCGAGCAGGAGAAGCGCGGCAACCTGTAACACTGTCGAGCGTGACCCAGCCCTCACCCCACCCCACGTCGCCGGCCGGCGGCGGCTCACCGATCGGTGGGCCGCCGCCCGTCGCCGGTGACGCCCTGCCGCCCACCGGCCCCCCGCCCCAGTACGCCCCACCCCCCGCGGGTTGGGCCGGCTCACCACCCCCACCTGGCGTCCCCGGTGGCCCGCCGCCCGGCTGGCATCCGGGTCAGCCGCCACCGGGCTGGCCGCCTGGTCAGCCGCCACCGAAGTGGGCGGGCGGACCGCCACCGCCGGTGCTGGGGCCGGGTGGGCAGCCGCTGGCCAGCTTCGGTGACCGGCTGCTGGCGTACCTGATCGACGTCGCGATGTCTTCCGCCGCCCTGCTGCTGTTGTTCATGCCGTTCTTCCTGACATTCGCTTTCCGGATCCTCTCCGTGACTCCGGAGACCAACCCGGACGGCAGCCTGGCGGACCCCAGCGACCTCATCACGGAGATCATGCTGCCGATGCTGCTCCTCCAGGGCGCGCTGTTCGTGGTGATGTTCGGGTTCTACTGGCTGTATCACGTCGAGTACATGAAGCGGACCGGGCAGACCTTCGGCAAGAGGGTGATGAAACTGCGGGTGGTTCCGCTCGACCCGACCCAGACCCTTGATCGGCGGATGGCCGGGAAGCGGTACCTCGTGCAGTTCGTGGGCGGGTCGCTGGTGCCGGGCGGAAGCTACGTCGACGGCCTCTGGCAGCTGTGGGACAAGCCCTGGCAGCAGTGCCTCCACGACAAGTTCGCCGGGACCGTCGTCGTTAAGGTGGCCAGGTGACCGAGCACAGCAAGGCCGCGCCGTGAGCGTGGCACCCGGCTGGTACGTCGACCCCGCCGACCCGCAAACCCGCAGATACTGGGACGGCGAGGGCTGGATCGGCGCGCCCATCCCGGTCGACGCCACCCCACCCGAAGGCCCGCCCCCGCCCGAGCCCGAACCGACACCGGAACCCGAGCCGGTGACATCGGCCACCCCGCCCGGCACACCAACCGCCCCGCCCGGCACACAGATCACCCCGCCGGGCACACCGGTCGGGGGCCCACCCCCGGGGCATCCCCCGCCCGCCGGCTGGCAGCAGTGGCCGCCGGCCGGCGATCCGCGGCACGGGCCACCGCCCGGCTGGCCGTACCCGACCTGGCCCGGACGGCCACCGGAGCCCCGGCCGCACGGTATGCCGCTGGCCGGCTTCGGCGCTCGGCTCGGTGCCAGACTCATCGACTTCGGCATCGTGTTCCTGCTCAACGTGCTGGTCAACGGCTGGTTCGTCGCGCGCCTGCTGGACGAGGTCTCGGTGCCGCTCAACGAGTTCGGCCGCCGCCTGCAGAACCCGGAACGCAACACCGAACCGCTGCCGCAGGCCGGCGACCAGACCGGGTCGTTGATCGTGGTGATTCTGCTGATCGCCACGATGCTCTGGCTGGCGTACGAGGTGCCGTCGATGGCGGCCAGCGGGCAGAGCTTCGGCAAGCGGCTGATGGGCATCCGGGCGGTACCGGTCGAGGCCGACGCCCCGCTCGGGTTCGGCCGCGCGCTGCGTCGATGGAACACCCTCGGTCTGCCCACCCTGCTCTGGTACTGCTGCGGCCTCGGTCTGCTGCTCCAGTTGATCGACGCACTCTCCCCGCTCTTCGACCACCCGCTGCGACAGGCGCTGCACGACAAGCGGGCGCAGACCGTGGTGGTCAAGGTTCCCCGTACCCCCGCCGACGGCGCCAACCCACCCGGAGATGCCCCATGACCGACACCGGACGCCAGCCGACAGTGCGGCTGACCCGTGCCGACCTCGACGCGCTGCCCAACTACGTGCCCGGCCGCAGCCCGGCCGACCTGGCTCGCGAACTGGGTCTGCCGGAGGCCATCAAGCTGGCCAGCAACGAGGTGCCGTACGGCCCGCTGCCCGGTGTGGTGGAGGCGGTCGCCGAGGCCACCGCCGGGGTGCACCGCTACCCGGACATGGGCGTGGTGGCGCTGCGCCAGGCGCTCGCCGACCGGTACGGGGTGGACGCCGACCGGATCGCCACCGGCTGCGGCTCGGTCGCGCTGGCCGAGCACCTGGTACGCGCCACCTGCCTGCCCGGTGACGAGCTGGTCTACGCGTGGCGGTCGTTCGAGGCGTACCCGATCATCGCGGCGACCAGCGGCGCGACGAGCGTGAAGGTGCCCAACGACGCCGGGCACGGGCACGACCTGGCGGCGATGGCCGCGGCGGTGACCGACCGGACGCGGATGATCCTGGTCTGCAACCCCAACAACCCGACCGGCACCGCCATCCGCCGCGCCGAACTGGACCGTTTCCTGGACGACGTGCCGGACGACGTGCTTGTGGTGATCGACGAGGCGTACCGGGAGTTCGTCACCGACCCGGAGGTGCCCGACGGCCTGACCTACGCCGACCGGCCCAACGTGGCGGTGCTGCGCACCCTGTCCAAGGCCTGGGGTCTGGCCGGTCTACGGATCGGGTTCCTGGTCGCGCAGCCGCAGGTGGCGGCAGCGGTACGCAAGGTCGTCACGCCGTTCTCCAGCAGCATGGCGGCGCAGGCCGGGGCGCTGGCCGCGCTGGCCCAGGCCGACGAGATGCAGCGGCGGTGCGCGCTGGTGATCGCCGAGCGGGAGCGGGTCACCGAGGCGCTGAGCAAGTTGATCCCGGACGTGCCCGCCAGCCAGGCGAACTTCGTCTGGCTGCCGCTGGGCGACAGGGCGCTGGAGTTCGGCAAGGCGTGTGAGGCTCGGGGCGTGATCGTCCGGCCGTTCCCGGGTGACGGGGTCCGGGTCACCATCGGCACCCCGGCCGAGAACGACGCCTTCCTGGCCGCCGCCGAGGCCGCGCTGGGCTGAGCCCGGCTCCCCACGCAGTACCGGGCCGGTCCGCCATCCCCCAGCGGACCGGCCCGCAACCTACAACCAGCAGCATATGTCTTCTTTGTCCGCTTTGCGGATATTCGGGCTGATCAGGTTGCGGCGACGATCAACGGTTCTGCGGTGAAGTAGTAAGCGTGGTCGTCCCCATCGAGGTCGACTGGACGCCGCAGCCGTTCGACCGCGACGTATCCGTCAGCGGCGTACACCGACCCGGGCACCCACCCGGTGCCGTCGGAGCCCACGTTCAGGACGAACCGGGACAGCTCACGGCCGCTTGCCGCGTCCACCGTGACCAGCTCGTTCTCCACTGTCAACACATGCGCCCGGCCCGACTGAACGGCGATCAACCGGCCCGGCCCGACCGACGCCCGCCAGCGCTCGGTGCCGTTACGCACCGCGCGGCCGACGAGCAGCCCGTCCGTCAGGGTCACGGCCGTCCCGTCGAGCAGTTCGGCGTCCGCTGCGTCGAGCACCCGAGCCGCAACCGGCTTACCGGAGCCGATCAACCAACCCCGGGCCGACATGTCGTCCGGACCGGCGGTACGCAACGCCGCGCAGCCCGTCGGAGCGCAGCCGATCAGGGTCGCCGTCAGCTCGTCACCGGCATCCGGAGGACGCCACCGGTCGCCCACCTTCCCGGTCGTCGCGTCCCGGAACTCGATTACCGTCGGACCGTCGCAGCGGTCCAGGGTGAGCAGCTGACCGTCGGCGCTGCCGCCGACCGGCTCCCGGCAACCACGCCCCACCTCGGCCTGCCACAGCTGCGCGCCGCCAGCCAGGTCCACGGCGCGCACCTCGCCCGCACCGGAGGTCACCACCGCATGCCGGCCGTCGGCCGTCCGGACCACGGAGACGCCACGAGGCTGCCAGACGATCGCCGACCCGGTCCGTCGGGTGACCCGTTCCCGGTCCGGCTCAGGGCCGTCCGCACGCCAGGCGACCTGCCCGGTACGCGCGTCGAGGGCCACCAGCATGCCGTCGGACCACCGGCTCACCACAGTCGTACCGCTCGCCACCACCGCGTCCACGGTCGCCGGCCACCGACGGTACGACCAGTACGGCGTGCTCCGGTGCCGGCCGTCGGCCGGTTGGTCGGCGTAGACCTGGCGCTGTGCCGCGTACACCCGCAGCCTGCCGTCCACGATCAACGGGGCGACCGGCAGCCGGCCCACCACCCCGGGTGCCGGCTGGCTGCGCGCGGGATAGTCGCCTCGGGCGGTGGTGCTGACCTCGGCCGGCGCCAGGACGCGGTACGCGACGAGCGCCAGTGCCGCCGCGACCCCGGTCGCCGCCACCGCTGCCACGATCCGCCGCTGCCCCGTCGTCCACCCCATGCCGCACCTCCCCGCCCGGCACCCTACCCACCAGTCGGAACGGCCCGGAGGCTGCGGTCAGGCTGCGCTGCGGCGGAGGTCAGCGGCCGACGCGGCGAGATCATGATCCGGGGCTCCGGGGCAGATCGTCCGCCCCGGAGACCCTGGGCGGTCAGCGGGCGAAGTCGCCGTCGCGGATCGCACCGACGAACGCGCTCCAGCCCCGAGGGCTGACCGTCAGCACCGGCCCGGCCTGGTCCTTGGAGTCACGTATACCCACCACGCCGTGGCGGCGGGCCAGGTTGTCGGCCACCTCCACGCAGAGACCCTGGTCATTGGAGCGGCTGCTGGTACGCCAGACCGCGCCCACGAGATCGTGCATCGTCGTCATCTCCCTCGGGTTCGACATGCCGCCCGCCGCGACCGGGCCGACCGGAACGGGGGGCACCGGTCAGCCCGGCGCGGTGTGGCGACGGAATTCCGAGACGATCAACGAAGACGGTGACGGCCCTTGATCGCACAGCCGGTGCGACAGCGCGGGCCTGTCGGATAGGGGTCAGCGGGCTGGCGCGATCATCCCCGTAACCTCGGCCAATGTGATGGTGGAGCCGTCCGGTCCGGGTGCGGTGGCCGTGATGGTGACGGTGTCGCCGTCGAGCAGGAACGTGCGTTCCGCCCCGCCCACGGTCACCGGCTCGGCGCCGCCCCAGGTGAGTTCCAGGAAGGAGCCGACCTGGTCACGCCGGTCACCGGAGACGGTGCCGGAGGCGTAGAGGTCACCGGTACGCAGTGAGGCGCCGTTGACGGTCAGGTGGGCCAACTGCTGGGCCGGCGTCCAGTACATCCCGGCGAACGGCGGCTCGCTTACCGTCTCGCCGTTCCACTGCACGGTCAACCGCAGGTCCAGCCCGACGTGCGGCTCGTCGCGCAGGTATTCCAGGACCGACGGATCCTGCTCCGGCGCGGCCACGTACGCGCTCCGCAGCGCGTCCAGCGGGGTCACCCAGGCGGCGATCGAGGTGGCGAACGACTTGCCCAGGAACGGGCCCAGCGGCTGGTACTCCCACGCCTGGATGTCCCGGGCCGACCAGTCGTTGACCAGCACCACACCGAAGACGTGCTCGTCGAAGTCGGCGGCGGCCACCCGGGCGCCGAGCGGACTGGGTACGCCGACCACGAACCCGACCTCGGCCTCGATGTCGAGGCGTACCGACGGGCCGAAGACCGGCCCGTCCTTGCTCGGCCGCTGGCCCTGCGGGCGTACCACCGGGGTGCCGGAGACCACCACGGTGCCGGCCCGCCCGTGGTAGCCGATCGGCAGGTGCTTCCAGTTGGGCAGCAGCGCCGGCTGGCCGGGTCGGAAGATCTGGCCGACGTTCGAGGCGTGCTGCTCCGAGGAGTAGAAGTCCACGTAGTCGGCGACCTCGATGGGCAGTTCCATCCGTACCTGCTCCAGCGGCACCAGCAGCGGCTCCACGGCTGCCCGGTGGGCCGGGTCGGTGAGCAGTTCGGTGATCCGCTGCCGCACCGCGGTCCACTGCGGACGACCCAGCGCCAGGAACGTGTTGAGCGTCGGCCGGCGCAGCGCCCCGCCGGCCAGCACCAGACCGGCGTCCTCCGCGGCGGCCAGGTCCAGGACCACGTCGGCGATGCGTACGCCGATGCGCGGTTCCCCGTCGCCGACCCGGAACACCCCGTACGGCAGGTGCTGGATGCCGAAACCGGACCCTTCCGCGCCCGCCACCCAGCTCACTCGCTCGCTCATGCCTGATTTCTCCCGTTCACCAGCCCCAGCCGGATCAGATCGGTAAGTGGTTCCACGATGCTGCACGAGCCGAAGCCCATCCACAGCGGACGCGCCAGGTCGTGCCGGCCCTCGATCTGCTGCACCAGGGGTCGCTCGTCGCGGACGGTGAGCAGCTCGGTCACCGTCCCCACCGCAGCGCCCTCGGCGGCGGCCAGCGTCGCGGCCAGCACGTTGGCGAAGCCGTGATGGGTGATGCCGGTTTCCGGGTCGAGGTGGCGCACCGCGTGGTGCAACCCGGCGGTCAGCTTGAACGGCAGCTGCCGGTCCCGGCAGGCGCAGATGACCGCGGCCAGCTCGGCGGGCGTGGGGAACAGCTCGGCGGCCAACCCACCGGTACGGAACTTGGCGGCGACCGACAGCCCACGGGAGCGCGCCTCGGCAAGCGTGTCCAGGGCGGCGCTCAGGCCGAACGTCAACGGGATCTCCGCGAAGACGGCGACCTCGCCCAGCCGCTCGGTGAGGTTGATCAGCTCGGTCAGGCCGGGCTGCGGGTCCTCACCCCGCTTGGCGACCGGGGCCTCCAGCTGCCGGACGGCCACTCCGAGCGGCGGCAGGAACGACAGCGCGAAGGGCAGCCGGTCGAGGCCGGTGTCGCCGATCAGCCCGATCACGAAGCCCTCGGCCGGGTCGACCAGCCCGCTCAGTTCGCCCGCCGCGACCTTGGAGGCGGGCAGCAGCAGCGGGCCGACGAGGTCGGCGTACCAGTCGGCGCGGTGTCGCCGGTGGGCGGCGACGGCGTCGGGCAGCGACGCGCTGCCCGGCGGGAAGACGGCGGCATCGTCGACCAGGCCGGCGACGAGTGCGGGCAGCTGCGTTGACACGAGACAAGAATGTACGGGACGCTACAAGGAGCGGACAACAGCGTCCGATAATCGGACGCATCGAGCTGGTGACCGGGAGGCGACATGCCGTACTACCGCAGCGTCGGCGAACTGCCGCGCAAGCGCCACACCCAGTTCCGGCAGCCCGACGGCAGCCTCTACACCGAGGAGTTGATGGGCCAGGAGGGCTTCTCCTCCGACTCGTCCCTGCTCTACCACCGGTACGCCCCGACCGCGATCGTCGCCGCCGAGGAGTTCACCCCGCCGGCCGTGACCCGGATGCCCAACCTGCCGCTCAAGCCCCGGCACCTGCGCACCCACAAACTCGACGGCACCGGGGCCGACCCGATCCTGGGTCGGCGTTACCTGCTCGCCAACGACGACGTACGCATCGCCTACGTGCTCGCCGACCGGCCGTCCCCGCTGTTCCGCGACGCCACCGGCGACCACTGCCTGTACGTCGAGGCGGGCACCCTGCGGGTCGAGTCGACCTTCGGCGTACTGGACGCGGTGGCCGGCGACTACGTGATCATTCCGACCTCGACGGTGCACCGGTTGGTGCCCACCGGGGACACGCCGACCCGGCTGCTGGCCGTCGAGGCGACCGGCCACATCGGCCCACCCAAGCGCTACCTCTCGGTGCGCGGCCAGTTCCTGGAACACTCGCCGTACTGCGAGCGGGACGTCCGGGGACCGGACGCGCCGCTGCTGGTCGACGGCACCGACGTCGAGGTGCTGGTACGCCACCGGCGCGGTTGGACCCGCCACGTCTACGCCAACCACCCGTTCGACGTGGTCGGCTGGGACGGTCACATGTACCCGTGGGCCTTCTCCATCCACGACTTCGAGCCGATCACCGGCCGGATCCACCAGCCGCCACCGGTGCACCAGACCTTCCAGGGCCCGAACTTCGTGATCTGCTCGTTCGTCCCCCGCAAGGTCGACTACCACCCGGACGCCATCCCGGTGCCGTACCACCACCACAATGTCGACTCCGACGAGATGCTCTTCTACACCGGCGGCAACTACGAGGCGCGGCGCGGTTCCGGCATCGAGCAGGGTTCCATCTCGCTGCACCCGTCCGGCTTCACCCACGGCCCCCAGCCCGGTGCCGCGGAACGCTCGATCGGTGTCGACTTCTTCGACGAGTTGGCCGTCATGGTCGACACCTTCCGCCCGCTCGACCTGTGCGACGCGGCAGCCGACTGCGAGGACGACGCCTACGCCTGGACCTGGTCCCGCCGCTGACGAAGGAAGGGCCCCTTGTTAACGCCTCGCGAGGTGAAGGGGCCCCTTCTTAACGCGCCAGGATCGCAGGCGTTGGAGCTGCGCACGTCGCACCAACGCCAGGCCCGTTGCCCTGCCGTACGGCGAGGGCGGGGCTCAGGCCACCGGGCGCGAGACGATCGTCAACTGGGCGACGGTGGCGATGCCGATGGAGAGCACCAGCGGCCAGGGCGTGCCGACCAGGGCGTAGAGCAGGATCAGCGCGGGCGCGGCGGCTGCCGCGTACACGGCCAGGACCAGCGGACGGTCGGTTCGCCGCAGTACGGGCAGCACGGTCCGGGTCAGGCCGGGCAGTCGGGACGCGTGCCGCCAGAGCACGATGCCCCCGCCGGCGGCCGCCAGCACCGCCATGAACCGGGAGAACCCGGAACCGGTGGTCGCCGAACAGGCGATCACGATGGCGGCCACCATCGACCAGCCGGCCCCCCAGAGCACGAACTGCCGCAGCGCCGCCGGCACCGGACGACGCGCGACGAACGGACCGGTGCCGGCCCGACCCGCATCCACCGGCTCGCCGCGCCGGCCCGGCTCAGGGAACTCGGCCGCACCGTGGCCCGGCTGCTCCCCACCCGCGCTGGGAACAGGCCCCGGGCGGCGCTCGCCAGCAGGCGTGTCCCACCCCGCCGGCGGTCCGCTCGGCCAGGTACCCCCGTCAGCCGGCCCGGTCCTACCCTCAGCCGGCCCGCCCGGCCCGGTCCTACCCTCGGTCGGCCAGCCGGGCTGCTGGTTGGTGCCCGGACCGCTGGGCGGGTACGGGCCCTGCCGGGGCAGATCGTCGGGAGCCTGTTCCGGACGGTTCACCTCGGTCCGGCGGGGATCGGTAGGCGGCAGCGTCGGCACGGCGGCCTCGGCGAGTTGCTCCAGAGTGGCGCTCCAGCGTCGCTGTTCCAACCGCAGCACGCCGACGTCCTCACTGACCTCGGCCAGTCGCGGGTCCAGTCGCAACGCCTCCCGGTAGGCCCGCTCGGCGAGATCGAACATCCGCATGTTCGCCGCCACCAGGCCGAGCACCAGGTGCCCCTGGGGTTCCTCGGGTGCCAACTCCACCGCGTGCCAGGCGGCGTTCAGGGCCGGCTGGCCGTTGCGGGAACCAGCCAGGATCGCCGCCGCGCTGCGTTGGGCGTACGCGTCCTGCGGGCCCAGGGCCAGGATCTCGTCGGCGGTACCCGCGGCCTCGCCGTACCGTTCCAGGTCGCCGAGAGCCAGGCCACGCAGGACGAGCGGGGGAACCTGCCCCGGTGCGGCGGCAACGGCGGATTCGGCGGCGGCCAACGCCTCGACGGGCCGGTCGGCGGCCAGCTGCACCCGGGCGAGCATGACGAGCGTTTCCACGTGGGCGGGGTCGAGGGCGAGCGCGAAACCGAGTTCACCGACCGCTTCGTCGTAGCGGCCCAGCTCGGCGAGGAGGGTGGCGCGCTGCAGGTAGCCGTCGGCGGCGGGCGGGTCGGCGGGTACGTCGGCGGACATCGCGCGAGCCTAGGCGCTCGGCTGGGCGTACACCAAGGCCACCGCGATCCCGGCGAGTCCCTCTCCGCGCCCGGTGAAACCCAGCCCGTCGGTGGTCGCGGCGGACAACGTGACCGGGGCGCCGACCGCCTCCGACAGCACCTGCTCGGCCTCCTCCCGGCGTGGACCGATCTTGGGTCGTACCCCCACGACCTGCACGGACACGTTGCCGATGGCGAAGCCTGCGGCGCGGACCCGGCGCGCGGTCTCGACCAGCAGGCGTACCCCACTCGCCCCGGCCCACTCCGGCTGCCCCACCCCGAAGTTGGCGCCGAGGTCACCCAGCCCGGCGGCGGAGAGCAGCGCGTTGCAGGCCGCGTGCGCGGCCACGTCGGCGTCGGAGTGCCCGGCCAACCCGTCCTGGTCCGACCAGTGCAGGCCGGCCACCCAGCAGGGTCGGCCGGCCTCGAAGGCGTGCACGTCCGTGCCGATGGCCACCCGAGGAACGATCATGAATCGAGGGTACGCGTGCGGAGATCGGTCGCCAGCAGGTGCTCAGCCAACGCGAGATCGAAGGGGCGGGTGATCTTCAGGGCGTGATCCGAGCCGGGAACACAGAACACCGGTACGCCCTGTTTCTCCACCAGCCCGGCGTCGTCGGTCAACGCGTCACCGGCGGCGGCGTGCGCGGCGGCCAGTACCGACCGGCGGAACCCCTGCGGGGTCTGCACCGCCCGCAGCGCTCGGCGGTCGACGGTGCCGAGCACCAGCTCATCCGCGTCGACTTCCTTGATCGTGTCGACCACCGGGAGTACCGGGATGACCGCGTCGTGGCCCGAGCGCACCGCGGCTGCCACCGACTCCACCAGGGCGGGCGGGGTCAGGGCGCGGGCCGCGTCGTGCACCAGGACGATGTCGGGCCCGACGGGCACGGCGGCAAGGGCGGCGGCCACGGACTCCTGCCGTTCGGCCCCACCGGGTACCACGGTGACCGGTGCGATCGGGGCGAGCAGGTCACGTACGGCCGCGACCTCGGCGATCGGGGCAGCCACCACGATGGTGTGCACCGACGCGGCGGCAGCCAGCCGACGGACCGCGTGCACCAGCAGCGGCTCCCCGGCCAACAGCCGCAGCGCCTTGGGTCGGCCGGGGCCGAGGCGTACGCCGGCACCGGCCGCAGGCACGAGGACCGCGACGTCACCGCGCGGATTCAGCTGCGCGGTCACGTCGCGGTCCTCGATGGTTTCTTCGCTACGAAGTGGGTACGACGATGCTGTGCGGACTAGGCCTCGGTCAGCACCTTGTCGAGCAACGTCTCCGCCTCGTCCTTGGTGCTCTTTTCGGCCAACGCGACCTCGCCGACGAGAATGTCCCGGGCCTTGGCGAGCATGCGCTTCTCACCTGCGGAAAGGCCCCGCTCCCGCTCCCGGCGCCACAGGTCGCGGACGACCTCGGCCACCTTCAGCGGATTGCCGGAGGCCAACTTCTCCAGATTCGCCTTGTAACGTCGCGACCAGTTGGTCGGCTCCTCGGTGTGCGGAGCCCGGAGAACGTCGAAGACCTTGCCCAGGCCCTCTTCGCCCACCACCTCGCGCACACCCACGATCTCGGCGTTCTCGGCAGGCACCCGGACCGTCAGGTCACCCTGCGCGACCCTCAGGACGAGGTACTGCTTGGGCTCGCCCTTGATGACCCGAGTCTCGATTGCCTCGATGAGTGCGGCCCCGTGGTGGGGGTAAACAACGGTCTCGCCGACACTGAAAACCATAGGTTCGAAACCCCTTTCGCTGTGTCTAGGGTAACACGCTCAGGCACCGATGTCTCACCGCTGTCCTGACCGTTGGCGCAGCTCAGGGGCCCTGTGAGAGGTCTTTCTTCGGCTTGACATATGACCGATCCGATGATTCGAGCACGCTCTGTAATCCGAAGATGACCCATCGGGCATGGCCGACGAAAAGGCCGTGATCCTCGGCGTGCCCGTCAATGATCAACCCACCAATGATCAATACGTCTGCAGACCAATACCTCTACGTCAGCGATTTCCGCCCACGCCAGAGATCAAGTACCTCATTGCTCAGACACCCGATGATCAGGCACTCAAAGATCAAGTAACCAGAGATCAAAGGCTACGCACCCACCCCATGATATCTCGCCGTACCCAAGTGTGGGCAGCGGTAGCGGGACCGCGCGCAGTACGGGACGCTGGAGAGGCCACTGTCCGCGTACCCAGGAAGCACCAGGGGGTCGTGATGGGCAAGGCTGACGCCGACGGTCCCGGGCTGCCCGACCTGCCTCCCGAGTGGGGTCGGGTGGTCGTGCCGGACGACGCCTCCGCGCTGGCCGCAGAGGCCGAACAGGTCCGCCGTGAGCTGCGTACGCAGATGATGGGCCCACCCCGCCGGTGGCGTCCCCCGACTGCGCCCGTGCTGGTGCTGCTCGTCGCGGTCATCGCCACCGTCGCCGGCCTGGTCACCGTCACCTGGCCCCGCGCCGGCAGGGGAACTCCCGAACCGGCCACGGCGGGGCCCGAACCCACACCCACCCAGTTCAACGGGCGGGCGTTACCGGCACTGGACCTCGTCGACGCCGAACAGTCGCCGGTGCCGCTGCGCGGGCTGCTGCCGGCGGTGGTGCTGCTGGTGGACGGGTGCGCCTGCCCGCATCGGGTCACCGAGGCGGCCGCGGTGGCACCCGTCGGCGTCAACGTCGTCACCGTCGGGGCGCAACGCCCTCGAACAGCTCCTGCGGGCAGCAATGCACGCGCCCTCGGCGATCCGGCCGGCGGGCTGCGCGCCTTCCTGCACCTGCCGGCCCGCCCGGACGCGGTGACCGCCCTGCTCGCCGACCGCACCGGTCGAATCGTGCTGGTGGTCCCCGCAGTCGGTTCGGTCGCCGACTACCAGGGGGAACTGGCCGTCCTGGCCGGCTGAAGCCCGCCTGCTCAGGACGGGTCGACCAGGCGGGCCACCAGTTGCAGCGGCGCCGCACCGGCGGTGGAGAACAGCACTGTCACGTTCGCGCCGGTGCCGACCATCTCCGTCGTGATCACTGTGCCGTCGCAGGCCGCCGTCAGCGGATCGCCGGCTCTGGCGCCCACGACGGTGACCAGCAGCTCGCCGGGACCGGTGCAACTGAAGACCAGCACATTCCGCTCGTCGCGATCGAGCCGGGACTCCCGGGCCAGCGCCGTGCCCGCGTTCAGCGAGGCCCGCTCGGTCCACACCGCCGCGTGTCGGGCGGTACCCCGTCCCGCGCCACGGCCGGCGTCGCTCTCGGCAACGGACCCGATCACCTGCCCGGTGTGCGGATCGACAAGCACCGTGCCGGTGGTGGACTCGATCACGATCGACGAGGATGTGCCCGGCTCCTGTCGGAACCTGCTCCGATCCGCCTGCCAGACGGCATCCTCCGACGCGACCTCGAGGCGCTCCCCCGCCGGCGGCGACGCCGGGGCTTCCGCCCGCCACCACCAGCCGCCCAGGGCCAACGCGGCGACGCCGATCCCGACCAGCAAGGCCGCACGCAAGCGGGAAATGGCATCGACGTCCACCCCTGAAGGGTAGCCGCCGCCGAGCCGCTCAGGCCTGACGTTCCAGCAACGCTGCGTAAAGGGTCAACCCGGGTCCAAAGGCGAGCATCACCACTCGACGTGGCGACGGCGCGTACCGCAACAGCCGGTCGAGAATCAGCAGCACGGTGGGAGACGAGCAGTTGCCGTGCTCGGCAAGGGTCTGCCGAGAGGCGGTCAGCGCGGCAGGGGCCAGGGCCAACTCCTGCTCGACCACGTTGAGGATGCGCGGTCCCCCCGGGTGTACGGCCCAGCCGTCGACGTCGGACAGGCTGCTGCCGTGACTGGTCAACAACTCGTCGACCAGACCCCGGACGTGGGCCGAGAGCACCTGCGGCACCTTGGGGGACAGCCCCATCCGGAAGCCGGTATCGGTCACGTCCCAGGTCATGTGATCGGCGGTGGACGAGTCGGTGACCGAGGTGACCGCGCGTACGGCGTACCCACGGCCGCCGGGAACCACCACGGCGGCGACGGCGGCATCCGAGAAGAGCGCGTGCGAGATGATCTGCTGGGTGTCCACCCTCGCCGACGACGGTTGCAGATGCAGGCTGGTCAGCTCGGCACAGAGCAGCAGCGCCGGCCGTCCCCGCGCGGTCACGAAGTCACTCGCCGCGCCCAGCCCGGGCAACGCCGCGTAGCAACCCATGTGACCCACGAACATCCGCTGGGTCGACGGGGCCATGCCCAGGTCCCGGGCGAGCAGGATGTCCAGCCCCGGCGTGGCGTACCCGGTGCAGGAACAGACGACGAACAGCCCGATGTCACCGGCCGCCAGCCCGGCGGCGGTCAACGCCCGGCCCACCGCCTCCTTACCCAGCGGCAGTGCCTCGACCTGGTATCGGCGCATCCGCCGCTCGGTCGGCCAGTCGGAGACGTCCTCGATCAACGGGTTGACCGCGGCCTGTCGCCGGTCGACCCCCGAGTTCGCGAAGATCCGCTCGGCGAGCGCTCGGGTGCTGCCGGAGTAGTGCCGGGAGAAGAACCGCTCCCACAACTCGTCCTGGTCCGCCGACGGCGGCGAAGCCGTGCCCAGGCCCGCGATCACCGGTACCGACACGGCTTCACCCTCCTTCTGGTCGGACCTACCACCCTCACCAACGAGGGGCCGAGCCCTCACGGTCCGGGTCACCACCGAGGGCGGCGACACCGAGCCAGTCGGCGCAGACGTCAGAGGTGGCCGGATGCAGCGACCCGCACCGGGCGTCCCGGTAGAGGCGCTCCAACGGGTGGCCACGTCGGGTGGCGGAGGTGCCCGCCGCCTCCAGCACGGATGCCGCCACGTCGGCGGCGGTCGTACCGGCCAGCAGCTTGGCCCGCCACACCCACCGGTTGGTCTCCGCGTCACCGGGTGCCTCGTCGACCCGGCGGGCCGCCTCGGCCACCGTCAGCTGTGCCGCCGCCACTGCGGCGTCGGCCCGACCGAGGCGGGCGCGTACCGCCGGCAGGCCGGCGAGGTTGCGAGCGTTGAGGTGCTCCGCCGCCGCGTCGATCGCCGCCCGGGCCACCCCGACGTAGACGGCGGCGTAGCTGGCCACCAGCCAGTGCGGCATGAGCTGGGCGACCACCAGGGCCAGCCCCTCCACCCCGCCGAGCAGCCGATCTGTCGGCACCGTGACGTCCAGGTGCAGGTCGTGCGAGGCGGTGGCCCGCATGCCGAGGGAATCCCAGGTCGGTTCGACGGTGAGACCCTCCCCCGCCGGAACCAGGAACTGCGAGACGATCGACGGGTCGGTCGCGCTGCGGGCGGCCACCAGGTAGCCGTCGGCGTGACCGGCACCGGAACAGAACGTCTTGCTGCCCTTGATCCGCCAGCCGCCGTCGACCGGCTCGTATACCGTGCTGAGCTGGGACAGTCGGGCGCCGGCGCCGCGTTCGCTCATCGCGACGGCGTACCACGCCCCGTCGGCCGCCGCCCGCAGCAACCGGTCCCGGGCGGCAAGCGCCTCCTTCGGTACGCCGAGCGCCTCGGCCAGTTCCTCGGTGACCGCCCCCAGCGCGCCGGTGACCGAGGCGTGCATGTTGAACACCAGTGCCGTCGCGCCGTTGCCGCGGGCCAGCTCGGTGGCGACGGCTGCGTACTCGGCGAAGGTGGCGCCCGCACCACCGAGCTCGGCGGGGACCATCAACCCGAACAGTCCGGCCGCGCGCAGATCGGCGAAGTCGTCGGCCGGGAACGAACCGGCCTGGTCATGCTCGGCGGCCCGCGCCGCCAACCGGGGCGCCAACCGGCGAGCCGCGGCCGCGGCCGCTTCACCCATGCCGGCGCTCCGCATCGACGCGGGTCACCGCGCCCCGCCGACCACCCACCCGATGACGCTCGTTCATGGAACCCTCCTCGCCCATCCCCATACCCCCCGTCGAGTTCCGCTATCCGTCGCGTACCCCGTGGCCCTGGTAGAGCACGGCGGCCGAGGCCGTCGGCACGATGCGCGGCACCTGGTCCGGCGGCGTCCCGATGCCACGAGCCCGGCGGAGCAACCAGCGCAGCAGGCCGGGCACGGCCGGGCGGACGCCACGCACCCGCAGATCCACCCCGTGTCGGGCGCACTCGGCGACCAACTCACGATCGTCCACGAACAACCGTGGGTCGTGGATGCCACGCGGCACGGTGGGCAGCCGTTCGGCGATCCGGACCGCGACCAGCCGGCTCAGGGCCGTGTCGTTGAGCGTGTCGAGCACGAGCAGGCCGCCCGGTCGCAGCAACCGGCACGCCTGCGCGACCGCGGCGCGCCAGTCCGGGACGTGTTCGAGCAGTTCGCCGGCGGCGACCACGTCGGCACAGCCGTCGGCGAGCGGCACCGCCGTGGCGTCACCGTTGACCACGGTGACGCCGTGGTCGGCCGCCTGGATCAGCGCCGAGCGGGTCAGGTCCACCCCGACGTGCCGGTAACCCTTGCCGACCAGGTGCGGGGCGAGCAGGCCGGCACCGCAACCGAGGTCGACCAGGAGCGCACCCGGACGTGCCGCCGGAGGCACCAGGGCCGCCCGGGCCTGGGCGAGCCAGTGCAGCATGGCGAAGGCGCCGTCCGGCCGCCACCATTCCCCGGCCAGGTCGTCGTACTGGCGCGGATCGTTGCGGGGCAGGCTCAGGCCGGCATCACGCATGACATCGAGCGTGGCACGACTGACGGGTAACGACCAGACTTCCGTTATGTCGTCGACGGTGTTAGGGCTGGTCAGGGCGAGCCATCCGGAGCCGACGGCGGCAGTCACCACAGTGGCCGCCCTGCTCGCCGCCGGCACCGGTCACCAGCCCCACGGCATCGCCACGGTGGCGATCACCGTGGCGGCCAGTCAGTTCGCCGTCGGCTGGACCAACGACCTGGTCGACGCCGACCGGGACGCGTTGGTCGGCCGGGCCGACAAACCGGTCGCCGCCGGGCTGGTCAGCCGCCGACTGGTGGCGGTGGCCGCGACGCTGGCCGCCATCACCACCGTGGCGCTGGCGCTGACCACGAACCCGGTGGCCGCGCTCTGGGCCACCATCGGGCTGGTCTCGGCCCTGCTCTACGACTGGCCGCTGAAGTCGACGGCGATCTCGGTGCTGCCGTACGCGATCTCCTTCGGCGCGTTGCCCGCCTTCGTGGTCCTGGCCCTGCCCGGCGCACCCGCCCCGCCCTTCTGGCTGGTCGCCGCCGCTGCCCTGCTCGGCGCGGGCGCACACTTCGCCAACGTGCTGCCCGACTTCGCCGACGACGCCCGGACGGGAGTACGCGGGCTGCCACACCGGCTGGGCCCGGCGGGTAGCCGGTTGGCGGCCGTCGGGCTGCTGGTCGCGGCGACCGGCACGCTTGTGCTCGGACCGCCCGGCCCGCCGTCGGGCGTGGGCCTCGCAACAGTCGCCGCCGCCCTGATGATCACCGCAAGCGCCTGGTACGCCGGTCGCAGCGCCGAACGAGCCGGCGTCCGCCCGGTGGCCGCCTTCCGGGCGATGATGTTGGTAGCTCTGATCGATGTCGTGCTGCTGGTCACGAGTGGTCGGCTGGTCTGAGCCTCACCCGGGCAGGTGGCAGCACCGGGTCGGCGTGCGGCCCACGATCAGCTCCAACTACCCTGGAGCGCGGTCTGCGCGGGCATGGCCAGCGGGTCCGGCGGGTTAGCCGGGTAGTGATCGTGACGAGGAGGACCGACGTGACGCGCTCGATCAGGGGATCCCGGCGAGCTGCCGTACTGCTGCCCGGAATCGCGGCGGCAGCGGCGCTGCTGCTGTCCGGGTGCGGCGCCGGCCAGATCTCCGAGACGGCCAACAAGGTGCCGTCGGTCCAGGGCGTCAACCTCCAGGGCGCCGAGGGCAAGTACGGCGTGCAAGGCGTCCTGGTCGCGTACCCGGGCGTCGAGGGCTACCAGGCCGGCGACAACGCTGTGCTGAACGCGGTCTTCTACAACGACACGCACAACCCGATCACCGTAACGGTCACCTCGCCGGACGCCCGCGAGGTCGTGCTCACCACGGTCCGTGCGGCGACCAGCCCGTCGCCCACCGCGAGCCCGTCGCCGACCGGCTCCCCCTCACCGACCGGCTCGCCCTCGCCCGACGACTCCCCCTCGCCCGACGACTCGCCGTCGCCGGATCCGACCTCGTCGCCGGACAGCCAGCCGGCCCGGATCGAGATCCCGCCGCTGAGCTACGTGCAGCTGAACACCGAGGGTGACCGGGTGCTGCAGCTCATCGGGCTGAACGGGGCCGTGCTCGCGGGCCAGAACATCACAGTCGAATTCGACTTCGGTGGCGGCGACCAGATCACCAGCCCGGCCCCGGTGGCCGTGCCGCTCACCCCGCCGCCGCCGCCCTCGCCCATCATCGAGCGGCACACCGAGTTCGAGGGCGAAGGCGGCCACTGACCCACCGGGCGGCAGGTCCCGCCCGACCGAATTCCGGCGCCGCCGGCGTGGTGACCCCATGCCGGCGGCGCCGTCGTCGTACCCGGGGGTTAGCGTCGCTGGGGTGAGCATCTCCCGATCGACTCCGGCCCGAGGCGCCGCCGGTGGGCGCGGCACCACCGGTGGGCGCGGCAAGGCCTCCGCCCGCGAGCCCCGGCCCGCGTACGAGTGCGACGCCTGCGGCCACCAGCCACCGAAGTGGGTGGGACGCTGCCCCGAATGCGGCGAATGGGGTTCGGTGGTCGAGTGCACGATCACCGGTCCCACCGTCTCGGGACGGGTGGTCAGCTCCCGGATGCCCGCCGAGCCGGCCCGGCCGATCGCCACCATCAGCGCGGCACCGGCCCGGGCC
This sequence comes from Verrucosispora sp. ts21, assembly GCF_002879555.1. NCBI lineage: Bacteria > Bacillati > Actinomycetota > Actinomycetes > Micromonosporales > Micromonosporaceae > Micromonospora > Verrucosispora sp. ts21. The sequence continues at coordinate 90,543 of NZ_PNOZ01000002.1, forward strand.
CGGCCCACCGGCGTCAGCGAGCTCGACCGGGTGCTCGGCGGCGGGCTGGTGCCGGGGGCGGTGGTGCTGCTCGCCGGTGAGCCCGGTGTCGGCAAGTCGACCCTGCTGCTCGACGTGGCCCAGCAGTGGGCGGCCGGCGCGGGCAGCCCGTCGCTGGTGGTCAGCGGCGAGGAGTCGGTCAGCCAGGTGCGGCTGCGGGCCGAGCGGATGGGCACCCTGCACGACCAGCTCTACCTGGCCGCCGAGAGCGACCTGGCGGCGGTGCTCGGTCACCTCGACGCCGTCAAGCCCGGCCTGCTGGTGCTCGACTCGGTGCAGACCATCTCCACCACCGGCACCGAGGGGGTGCCCGGCGGGGTCACCCAGGTGCGGGCGGTCACCGCCGCGCTGGTCTCGGTCGCCAAGGAACGCGGAATCGCCACCGTGCTGGTCGGCCACGTCACCAAGGACGGCCAGGTGGCCGGCCCTCGGGTGCTGGAGCACCTGGTCGACGTGGTGCTGCACTTCGAGGGCGACAAGCACTCGTCGCTGCGGATGGTGCGCGGGGTCAAGAACCGTTTCGGCGCGGCCGACGAGGTGGGCTGCTTCGAGATGCACGAGGGCGGCATCAGCAGCCTCGCCGACCCGTCCGGGCTGTTCCTCACCCGCTACGCCGAGCCGGTGCCGGGCACCTGCGTGACGGTGGCGATGGAGGGGCGGCGGGCCCTGGTCACCGAGGTGCAGGCGCTGATCGGTGCCACGGTGGCCGGCTCCCCCCGGCGTACCGTCTCGGGTCTGGACTCGGCCCGTCTGGCGATGGTGCTCGCGGTGCTGCAGCGCCGCACCGAGCGACTCACCCTGCACGACCGGGAGGTCTTCGCGGCCACCGTCGGGGGCATCCGGGTGGTGGAGCCGGCGGCAGACCTGGCGGTCGCGCTCGCCGTCGCCTCCGGCGGCCTCAACCTGGCCATCGCACCCCACCTCGTGGCGATCGGCGAGGTCGGTCTGACCGGTGAGGTACGCCGGGTCGGCGCGGTGCCCCGCCGGCTGACCGAGGCGGCCCGACTCGGCTTCCGGCTGGCCCTGGTGCCACCGGGCTGCGGGCCGACCAGCACCGGTGCCGGTCCCGACCAGATGCGGGTGATCGAGGTCGACAACGTCCGTTCGGCGCTTCAGGCGGCAGCCCGGGCATCGGCGGAATGAAAGCCACGTCCCGGGTGATTCCGCCCGGCCCGGACGGAGGGACGGATCGTGACACATCACAGTAACCACAGGAGCACCCACCGCACGGCAGTCCGTAGACTGTGCCCGTGCCAGTCGACCGCGATACCACCAAGCCTGCCGGCGCGACGCCCCACGCCCGCACCGGCGCCGTGGGCTCGCCCGCCCGTCCGATCAGCATCAGCGTGACCGGGGGTGGCAGCGCCGGCGATCCGCTGCGCGCCAATCTGGCCCTGATGGCACCCGGCACCGCACTGCGCGACGGTCTGGAACGCATCCTGCGCGGGCGGACGGGCGCCCTGATCGTGCTCGGCTACGACAAGGTGGTCGAAGGGCTGTGCACCGGCGGTTTCCCGCTCGACGTCGAGTTCTCCGCCACCCGGGTCCGCGAGCTGTGCAAGATGGATGGCGCGGTGGTGCTGTCCAGTGACGGCACCCGGATCGTCCGCGCCGCGGTGCACCTGATGCCCGATCCGACCATCCCGACTGAGGAGTCCGGCACCCGGCACCGCACCGCCGAGCGGGTCGCCCGGCAGACCGGCTACCCGGTGATCTCGGTCAGCCAGTCGATGCGGATCATCAGCCTCTACGTCAACGGGCAACGGCACGTGCTCGACGACTCGGCGGCGATCCTGTCCCGGGCCAACCAGGCGCTGGCCACCCTGGAGCGTTACAAGCTCCGGCTGGACGAGGTCTCCGGCACGCTCTCGGCGCTGGAGATCGAGGACCTGGTCACCGTGCGTGACGCGGTAGCCGTGGTGCAGCGGCTGGAGATGGTCCGCCGGATCGCCGACGAGATCGCCGGCTACGTGGTGGAGCTGGGCACCGACGGCCGGTTGCTCGCCCTCCAGCTCGACGAGTTGATGGCCGGGGTGGACGCCGACCGCACGCTTGTCATCCGGGACTACCTGCCGACCGGTCGGAAGCCCCGCACGCTCGACGAGGCCCTGGTCGAGCTGGACCTGCTCACCGCCACCGAGCTGATCGATCTGGTCTCGGTCGCCAAGGCCATCGGCTACCCGGCCGCCTCCGACGCGCTGGACGCGGCGGTCAGCCCTCGCGGTTTCCGGCTGCTGGCCAAGGTGCCCCGGCTGCCGGTGGCCGTGGTGGACCGGCTGGTGCTGCACTTCGGCAGTCTCCAGCGGCTGCTCGGTGCCACCGTGGAGGATCTGCAGGCCGTCGAGGGCGTCGGCGACGCCCGGGCCCGAGGCGTACGCGAGGGCCTGTCCCGGCTCGCCGAGGCGTCCATCCTGGAGCGGTACGTCTGACGCTCGCTCAGTCGGTGAGGACGAGCTTGACCGGCTGGCTCAGCTTGGTACCCACCCGAGCGAAGACCTCGTACGTCCCGGCGGGCGGGGTTTCGCCGCTCGCCAGCCCGTTGGCGCACCGGCTGCTGTCCTTGCCGTTCCAGCCCACCTGGTACGAGCGCTCGAAGCCCGAGGTGAAGGACTGCACGTCCGACCCGGCGGCGGTGCCGCAGGTGTCCGACGACCAGACCACCTCGGCACCGGACTTGATGTAGATCTCCTGGGCGGTCGCACCGACATCCCGACTGCACGTTCGGTCGGCCCGGTTGCGGACCTTCAGGTGCAGGTCCACCGAGGCACCCCGGACCACCTTCGCAGGCAGCGCCACAGCGGTCACCGAGAGTTCCGCGTCCGTGCAGGTGCCCTCGTCGGCCACGGGTGCGACGGCCGGCGGATTGTTTGTCAGGCTCGACCCGGGCCCGGGGGTCTCGGTCGGTGTGGCCGGACCGGCACCGGCGTCACCCGACGACGACGACGGCGGCGGCGAACCGGTCTGGGGCGTCAGCACCGAGGTAGTGGGCTCCGGCGTGCCGGAGACGCCCGGATCGGGCTGGTCGCCCCCGGTCGCATCGTTGCCGCCACGCGGGCCGTTGCACGAGTAGAGCAGCACAATCAGGAAAAGCAGGACCGCGCCGAGCACGACGGCGCGACGCCGCCAGTACACGGCGGGAGGCAGGGGGCCGACCGTCAGACGCATGATGCCCCCACCGTAGCGGCGTCGTGCAGAACGGACGGTAACGACGCGCCGAGGCAGACCGGAGCCATCGGAACCCATCCTCCACTGTCGACAGACCCGACCAGGGTCGTCACTCTTCGTACCGGCGCGGCCGGTTCAGAGATAGACCTTGCGCTGATAGATCGCGTGTGCGCCGGCCACCCGGTCCAGGAAGAGCAGCCCGGCGCAGTGGTCGATCTCGTGTTGCAGGGCGCGCGCCTCGAAACCGTCCGTCACCAGGCGGACCTGCTCACCGCTGCCGGGCAACGCCCCCTCGACAACGAGCCGGCTGGCGCGCTTGACGTCCCCGGTGAGATCGGGAACCGACATGCACCCCTCCCGGCCCGCCTTCCATCGGGTCGCCTCGACCACTCGGGCGTTGCAGAGCACGAACGTGCCGTGCACGGTGACCGCCTTGGCGTGCCCCGTCACGTCCACCGCGAACACCTGCGCGCCCACACCCACCTGCGGCGCGGCCAGACCCACGCAGCCCGGCGACACCCGCATCGTGGCGACCAGGTCGGCAGCCAGCCGTACGGTCTCCTCCGCGGTCGGGTCGACCGGCGCACCGGCCCGGCTGAGCACCGGGTGCGGCGCGGAGACCACAGGCAACACCTGACCCGGGCCGAGCAGCTCCGGTGTCCAGTCACCGAGGCCCGTCGGTGACTGTGGGTCCAGATCCGGCCCGCCCACCTGCCCGCTCACAGCAGATCCGGGTCGGCGGGACGGAGAGTGACTTCCACGCCCAGGCCGGCGGCGACCTCCGCCAGCTGACCCGGAAGCGTGTCGGTGACATCGGCCGGCAGATCGACCTCGGCGACGACCACGTAGAGCGATCCCACCAGCCGGGTGCTCAGGTCGGTGACGTTGCCGCCGGCCACGGTCACGGCGCGGGTCATCGCGGCCACGATGCCCATCCGGTCCGCGCCGTGCACCGACATGACATAGCGCTCACCGGTGGGCGTGGTCTCCCCGTCCGGCCGCACCTGTCGTACGGTCGCCAGCAGCTGGCCGTCGGCGGTCAGCGGGCCCAGGGCGTCCTCGACCTCCGCGGCCGACGGACCGACGCAGATGAGGGTCATCGCGAAGTGCCCCCGTAGCCGGGTCATCGTGCTGTCGGTGAGGTTGGCCCCGAGCCGAGCGAGCACCTCGGCGACGTCGGCCACGATGCCGGGCCGGTCCCGGCCGATGACGGTGATCGCGAGCTCGTTCATCCGGGCATTCTCCCCGATCGTCGGTCGCCACTGGCCACGGCCCGCCCGGAGGTGTCCAATCGGCGGAACCGGAGCGCGTGACATCATCAGCGACGCGATGACGGAACCGACATTCGCCGGACTGGTGAGCCGGTGGTACGAGCACAACGCCCGGGACCTGCCCTGGCGCAAACCCGACGTCAGCCCGTGGGCGATCCTGGTCAGCGAGGTGATGCTCCAGCAGACCCCGGTGGTGCGGGTGCTGCCCGCCTGGCAGGCGTGGCTGGACCGCTGGCCCACACCGGCCGCCCTGGCACAGGACAGTCCGGCCGAGGCGATCCGCATGTGGGGACGGCTCGGCTATCCGCGTCGTGCGGTCCGGCTGCGCGACTGCGCGGTGGCGATCGTGGAGCGGCACGGCGGCGCGGTGCCGGACCGGTTGGAGCAGTTGCTCGCCCTGCCCGGCGTCGGCACGTACACGGCCCGGGCAGTGGCTGCCTTCGCGTACGGTCAGCGACACCCGGTGGTCGACACCAACGTACGCCGGGTGGTCTGCCGCGCGGTGGCCGGCGAGCCGGACGCCGGCCCGGCGACCCGCCCCGCCGACCTGGTCGCCACCGAGGAACTGCTGCCCGTCGAGCTGGCTGCCGCCGCCCTGGCCAGCGCCGCGATCATGGAGCTGGGGGCGGTGATCTGCACCGCCCGGTCACCCCGCTGCCCGGCCTGCCCGGTGGAGTCGATCTGCGCCTGGCGCGCCTCTGGCCAGGTCGCCCCGGCCGGGCCGACCCGACGACCGCAGCGGTACGCGGGCACCGACCGCCAGGTACGCGGCCTGCTGCTCGGGGTGCTGCGGGAGGCGACCGGCCCGGTGCCGCACCAACGCCTGGACCAGGTCTGGGACGACGACGTGCAACGGGCTCGGGCGCTGGCCGGCCTGGTCACCGACGGCCTGGTCGAGCCGGTCGGCGAGGCGTCCTTCCGCCTGATCGGCGACGGCCCACCGGCACCCGTGCCCGGCTGAGCCCGGCTCCGACGCGTCAGGGCCGGCCTCCATCCGGAGGCCGGCCCTGAGAGTGTCTGGCCGATCCGGCTGCCAGCCGATCAGGCGGTCGACAGGTCAGGTGGCTGACGGGTCAGGCGGAGTAGCCGCGGGTGGCGACCCAGTCGGCCAATGCCTCGATGTCGATCCAGTACTCGGCCTTCGCCGGGTCGGCGGAGTCAGCGATCTTCGCCTGGGCACCGCCGTCCCGGTAACCGGTCACCGAGACGTAGTGCCCGCCCTCGAAGGAGTGCGTCCCGCCGTCAAGGTCGAACGCCGTGCCGGCGACGTTTGCCACCACACTGCGACCCTCGTCCACCGCGCGGACGATGTCGGCGCGCAACCGATCGGTCTCGGCACCGTCAGCGGCCCGGCCGGGGATCTCCACCGTGCGGTAGACGTCCTTACCGACCCGCTCGTTGAGCGCCTTGGTGATGTCGTACGCGGAGTCGGTGCCACGCTCGGTGGTACCCATCTCTCGGGCCAACTCGTCCTGCGGGACGTCCTTGTCCATGGCCGTCAGCGCGTTGCGCACCGCGGCCGGGCCACAGTAGTAGTAGTTGGGCTGCGCCTGATAGCGCACGTTGAGCTGCCGCTCACCCTTGGCGTGGCCGCGGTCGGCGACCGGCTGGCTGGAGTTCGGGGAAGCGGCGACTGCGCCGGTCGGACCGGCGACCACTCCACCAGCGACAACGGCACCGGCGACGGTCAGGGCGGCCTTGTAGATCAGAGTCGTCATGGTCATCGCCTTCCATCTCGGGGATCGACACGACACCCCGGAAAAGGGGAGGGGTGCGAATCGCGTCGGAGGGAAGTAGCAGCATGCCTCGGCGTCATTCGGCAAGGCGGCTGTCGGACGGCAACGGTCTCACCGGGTGGGTGCCGCCGCGTACCCCTCGTACAACCGCTCCTGGTGGGCGCACATGCCCCGGCAAACCGTGACCGTCACCACAAGGTTGACGACTCTGACCGACGACTCGGATCGTCTGCCCACGGTGGGGCCGGTCTGACGTTTTGTCCGGTATAACCATCGCTGCCCGACGGGATCCGGTCGCTGCCGTGGCGCGAAAAGGCGGCGGCCCGGTGGCAGATGCCACCGGGCCGCCGTCGATGTGAGCTGGTAGAACTCAGGCCGCAGACTCGTCCGCACCGGTGGTAGCGGTGCCACCGAGATCAGCCGGGACGGCGTCCGGCACGTCGACCGGGCGCTCGGAGCCCTGGAAGACGAGCTTGGACTTGTCGATGTCGTTCGGGTCGCCCTCGCAGTCCACCACCACGATCTGACCCGGGGTCAGCTCGTTGAAGAGGATCCGCTCGGAGAGGTTGTCCTCGATGTCGCGCTGGATCGTGCGGCGCAGCGGCCGCGCGCCCAGCACCGGGTCGAAGCCCTTGGCAGCCAGGTACTTCTTGGCGTTGTCGGTCAGCTCAAGACCCATGTCCTTGTTCCGCAGCTGGGTCTCGATGCGGGCGATCATGATGTCGACGATCGACAGGATCTCCGTCTGACGCAGCTGGTGGAAGACGATGGTGTCGTCGATCCGGTTGAGGAACTCGGGCCGGAAGTGCTGCTTGAGCTCGTCGTTGACCTTCTGCTTCATCCGGTCGTAGTTCGACTCGGAGTCCTCCGAGGCCTGGAAGCCCAGCGAGACCGCCTTGGCCACGTCCCGGGTGCCCAGGTTGGTGGTCAGGATGATGACCGTGTTCTTGAAGTCCACGATCCGACCCTGACCGTCGGTGAGCCGACCGTCCTCCAGGATCTGGAGCAGCGTGTTGAACACGTCCGGGTGGGCCTTCTCGATCTCGTCGAAGAGCACCACCGAGAACGGCCGACGCCGCACCTTCTCGGTCAGCTGGCCACCCTCGTCGTAGCCGACGTACCCGGGCGGGGCACCGACGAGCCGGGAGACCGTGTAGCGGTCGTGGAACTCGGACATGTCCAGCTGGATGAGGGCGTCCTCGCTGCCGAACAGGAACTCGGCGAGCGCCTTGGACAGCTCGGTCTTACCCACACCGGACGGGCCGGCGAAGATGAACGAGCCCGAGGGGCGCTTCGGGTCCTTCAGGCCGGCACGGGTACGCCGGATGGCCTTCGAGACCGCCTTGACCGCGTCCTCCTGGCCGATGACGCGCTTGTGCAGCTCGTCCTCCATGCGCAGCAGGCGCGAGGTCTCCTCCTCGGTCAGCTTGTAGACCGGGATGCCCGTCCAGTTGCCCAGCACCTCGGCGATCTGCTCGTCGTCGACCTCGCTGACGACGTCCAGGTCACCGGCCTTCCACTCCTTCTCCCGCTGCGCCTTCTGGCCCAGCAGCTGCTTCTCCTTGTCGCGCAGCTGAGCGGCGCGCTCGAAGTCCTGCGCGTCGATCGCGGACTCCTTGTCGCGACGCACCTGGGCGATGCGCTCGTCGAAGTCACGCAGGTCTGGCGGCGCGGTCATCCGGCGGATCCGCATCCGGGCGCCCGCCTCGTCGATGAGGTCGATCGCCTTGTCCGGCAGGAACCGGTCGGAGATGTAGCGGTCGGCAAGCGTCGCGGCAGCCACCAGCGCGGCGTCGGTGATACTCACCCGGTGGTGCGCCTCGTAGCGGTCGCGCAGGCCCTTGAGGATCTCGATGGTGTGCGCCAGCGACGGCTCACCCACCTGGATCGGCTGGAACCGGCGCTCCAGCGCCGCGTCCTTCTCCAGGTGCTTGCGGTACTCGTCGAGGGTGGTCGCGCCGATGGTCTGCAGCTCGCCACGGGCCAGCATCGGCTTGAGGATGCTCGCCGCGTCGATCGCGCCCTCGGCGGCACCCGCACCCACCAGGGTGTGAATCTCGTCGATGAACAGGATGATGTCGCCGCGGGTGCGGATCTCCTTGAGCACCTTCTTGAGGCGCTCCTCGAAGTCACCGCGGTAACGGGAGCCGGCCACCAGCGCGCCCAGGTCGAGCGTGTAGAGCTGCTTGTCCTTGAGCGTCTCGGGCACCTCGCCCTTGATGATCTTCTGGGACAGCCCCTCGACCACGGCGGTCTTGCCGACGCCGGGCTCACCGATCAGGACCGGGTTGTTCTTGGTACGGCGGGAGAGCACCTGCATGACCCGCTCGATTTCCTTCTCGCGCCCGATCACCGGGTCGAGCTTGCCCTCGCGGGCCGCCTGGGTCAGGTTCCGGCCGAACTGGTCCAGCACCAGGCTGGTCGACGGCGCGGCCTCACCCGGCGCGGTGCCCGCCGCGGCAGGCTCCTTGCCCTGGTAGCCGGAGAGCAGCTGGATCACCTGCTGGCGGACCCGGTTCAGGTCGGCGCCGAGCTTGACCAGCACCTGGGCGGCGACGCCCTCACCCTCGCGGATCAGGCCGAGCAGGATGTGCTCGGTGCCGATGTAGTTGTGGCCGAGCTGCAGCGCCTCGCGCAGCGACAGCTCCAGCACCTTCTTGGCCCGCGGCGTGAACGGGATGTGCCCGCTCGGCGCCTGCTGGCCCTGGCCGATGATCTCCTCCACCTGCTGGCGGACGCCCTCCAGGGAGATCCCGAGGCTCTCCAGGGCCTTGGCCGCGACGCCCTCACCCTCGTGGATCAGGCCCAACAGGATGTGTTCCGTACCGATGTAGTTGTGGTTGAGCATCCGGGCCTCTTCTTGGGCCAGGACGACAACCCGTCGCGCTCGGTCGGTGAACCGCTCGAACATGCCCTCGTGCTCCTCACGTGCCGTGCGCACTCGATCTTGGTGGTCAAGACTCTCGGCGGGGCCGGTGCGCGAGCGCCCGGGACGGGCGTCCGCGCCTCATTACTCTATCGCCGCGAACCGGCTCGGCTGACCTCGTGTGTCTGCGCGGTGGGCCCGGTACGCGTCGTTTTGCACAACCCTCCGCGCTCAGCGGGTGTTCCGGGCGGGGGGTCTGTACGCGCAGAGCGAAATTCGACGGACAGCCGTAAGCCATCGGGACCGCGCACGGAGGGGCCCCGGAGACCGGACGGCATCCCTTCCGACGCCATCCACAGGGTGTGGACAACACATCCACCGGCTGTGGACAACGCCCGACCCGCCGGCTTTAGTCCCCGCGGACGGGCCTGAAACGACGCCGACGCCGGCCCGGAATGTTCCTCCGGGCCGGCGTCGGCCGACGACCTTCGCGGGAGTCGTCTCAGTGACCCGCCTTGGCGTGGTACTCGTCGACGATCTCCTGCGGGATGCGACCCCGGTCGGAGATGTCCTTGCCGGCCTTGCGCGCCCAGGCCCGGATGGCCTTGTTCTGCTCGCGGTCGGCGGTGGCTCCACCACGACCACGGGCGGCGCGCCCACCGACGACCACACCGCCACGGCCGACCTTGGTGCCGTGCGCGATGTACTGCGCGAATGCATCACGCAATTTGTCGGCGTTGGAACTCGACAGGTCGATCTCGTACTGAACGCCGTCGAGGGCGAACTTGACGGTCTCGTCCGCGTCCCCGCCGTCCAGGTCATCGACCAGCTTGTGAATGATCTGCTTGGCCACGTCCCACATTCCTTTCGAGCAGGGCTGATACTGCCATCTGCGACAGCAACAATAACCTGTCAGATGCTTGTCACGTCAATAGGACGCGGTAACGAGCCGACGAGTTCCGTACGACTACTCCGGGCGAACCAACGGGAACAGGATGGTTTCCCGAATTCCCAGGCCGGTCAGCGCCATCAGGAGTCGATCGATTCCCATTCCCATGCCACCGGCCGGCGGCATTCCATACTCCATCGCCCGGAGAAAGTCCTCGTCCAGCCGCATCGCCTCATCGTCGCCACGAGCGGCCAGTTGCGCCTGGGCGAGCAGCCGTTCCCGCTGTACCACCGGATCGACCAACTCCGAGTACGCGGTGGCCAACTCGAACCCGAACACATACAGGTCCCACTTCTCGGCCACGCCCGGCTCACTGCGATGTCCACGGGTCAGCGGGCTGGTCTCCTCCGGATAGTCGCGCACGAAAGTGGGCGCCTGAAGCCCTGGCACGACCAACTCCTCGAACAACTCCTCGACCAACTTGCCCGGCCCCCACTTGGGGTCGACGCTCACGCCGACCTTGTCCGCGTACTCGACGAGGCGGGCCCGTTCGGTGCGGACCGTGACCTCTTCGCCGAGCGCCTCGGAAAGCACACCGAAGAGGCTCACCGAACGCCACTCGCCGCCCAGGTCGAACTCTTGACCGTCGGCGTGCGTCACCACGGTCGACCCGGTTGCCGCGATCGCCGCCTGCTGTACGAGATTCCGGGTCAACTCGGCCATCGTGTTGTAGTCGCCGTACGCCTGGTACGCCTCGAGCATCGCGAACTCCGGTGAGTGCGAAGAGTCGATGCCCTCATTACGGAAGTTACGGTTGATCTCGAACACCCGCTCGACGCCACCCACCACGGCGCGCTTGAGAAACAGTTCCGGCGCGATTCGTAGATACAGGTCGGTGTCGAGTGCATTGCTGTGGGTCACGAAAGGTCGGGCCGCCGCACCACCGTGCAGCAACTGGAGCATCGGGGTCTCGACCTCGATGAATCCCTTGTCGTGCAGCAAATCGCGCAGACTGCGTACCGCAGCCGCCCGGGTACGCACCATCTGGCGTGCCTGAGGGCGGACGATCAGGTCGACGTAACGCTGCCGTACCCGGGCTTCCTCACTGAGCGGCTTGTGTGCCACCGGCAGCGGGCGCAGGGCCTTGGCGGTGACCGCCCACTGCTCGGCCAGCACCGACAGCTCACCCCGCCGGCTGGTGATCACCTCGCCGGTGATGCCGACCAGGTCACCCAGGTCGATCAGGCGCTTCCAGTCGTCCAGTCGCTCCGCGCCGACCCGGTCCAGCGACAGCATGGCCTGCAGTTCCGTGCCGTCGCCGTCCCGCAGCGTGGCGAAGCAGAGCTTGCCGGTGTTCCGTACGAAGATCACCCGGCCGGTGACCGAGACCTGGTCGCCGGTCGCGGTGTCCGTGGGCAGGTCGGCGTAGCGCTCCCGCACCTCGGCGAGGCTGCTGGTACGCGGGAAGCTGACCGGGTACGGCTCGACGCCGTCGGCGAGCATCCGCTCCCGCTTCTCCCGGCGGACCTTCATCTGCTCGGGAAGGTCGTCGGCGGGGTCGACTGGCACGGGGCTCTGCTGGGTCACGGCACGCTTCCTCAGAGGGAGAATTCGGACGGGGTCAAGCCCAGAGCGTACTCAAGCCCCCGAACTCCCGTTACCGGATAACCCGCCCCCCATGACCCACCCCACCCAGCAAGCCGGTGCAGCCCGACTCAGACGTTCCGCTCATAGACCATGCGCAACCCCATCAACGTGATCATCGGCTCGTGGTGCGTGATCGTCCGGCACTCGTTGAGCACCAACGGCGCCAGCCCACCGGTGGCGATCACCGCCTTCAGCTCGCCCATCTCCTCGGCCATCCGCTCGACGATCCGATCCACCTGGCCGGCAAAGCCGAAGTAGAGGCCCGCCTGCAGGCACTCCACGGTGTTCTTGCCGATCACCGAACGCGGCTTGGTCGCCTCGACCTTGCGGAGCTGGGCGGCGCGGGCCGCCAGCGCGTCGAAGGAGATCTCGATGCCCGGCGCGAACGCGCCGCCGAGGAACTCGCCACGACCGCTGATCACGTCGAAGTTGGTGGTGGTGCCGAAGTCGACCACGATCGACGGGCCGCCGTAGAGGGCGTACGCGGCCAGGGTGTTCACCACCCGGTCGGCGCCGACCTCCTTCGGGTTGTCGATGGCCAGTTGCACGCCGGTGCGTACCCCCGGCTCCACGATCACGCTCGGCAGTTCCCCGTAGTAGCGGGTCAGCATGGTCCGCAGCGACCGCAGCGCGGCCGGCACGGTCGAGCAGGCCGCCACCCCGGTGATCTCGACGGCGTCCCCGGCGAGCAACCCCCGGAACATCAGTCCCAGCTCGTCGGCGGTCGAGCGGGCGTCGGTCTTGATCCGCCAGGAGTGCACAAGCTGGTCGCCGTCGAAGGTCGCCAGCACGGTGTTGGTGTTCCCGATGTCGATGCAGAGCAGCACGCCACGCAGCCTAGACGGCCGGTCCTGCGGGGCTCACTCCGTACGCAGGTCCAGCGCGATGTCCAGGATCGGCGAGGAGTGGGTGAGCGCGCCGACGGAGAGGAAGTCCACGCCGGTCGCCCCGACCTCGGCGGCGTCGGCGAGGGTCAGCCCGCCGGTCGCCTCCAGCTCGGCGCGGTCACCAACAGCCGCCACCACCTCGGTGAGCAGCTGCGGGGACATGTTGTCCAGCAGCAGGAACCTCGCGCCGGCCTCGACCGCCTCCACCGCCTCGGCGAGGGTGTCCACCTCCACCTGCACCGGTACGTCGGGGAAGGCCTCGCGGACCCGCCGGTAGGCCGCGGTGATCCCGCCGGCGGCGTACTTGTGGTTGTCCTTGATCATGGCGACGTCGTACAGGCCCATCCGCTTGTTCGTGCCGCCGCCCGCGCGGACCGCGTACTTCTCCAGCATTCGCAGGCCCGGCGTGGTCTTGCGGGTGTCGAGGACCATCGCCTTGCTGCCGGCCAACACGTCCGCCCAGGCCCGGGTGTGGGTGGCCACCCCGGACATCCGGCTGAGCAGGTTGAGCGCGGTGCGTTCGCCGGTGAGCAGCACCCGGGTGGGGCCGGTCACCGTGGCCAGCACGTCGCCGCGGGCCACCCGATCGCCGTCGTGGGCCACCACGGACACCTCGACGGTACGACCACCGCCGGTCAGTTCGTCGGCCACCTCGAAAACGGCGGCGGCCACGGCCAGCCCGGCCACCACCCCGTCGGCCCGAGCCACCACGTCGACGGTGTCGGTCTGCGTCGCCGGGATGGTCGCCACGCTTGTGACGTCGAGCAGGTCCGGGCCGAGATCCTCGACAAGCGCGGTCTCGATGATCCGGCGCACCTGCTCGGGCGCCAGTCCGGCCGCGCGCAGCAGCCCTTCGGTTGCCTTGCTCATGCCCACCCCTGCGGCACCGTTGTCGCTCATCGTGTCTCCTCCCACCGCATGGCCAGCCGGTTCTGCGCCCCGATCGCGCCGACCAGGTGGCCGTGCCACCGCGCATCGGCCGACGGGTGGTCCTCCCGCCAGTGACAGCCCCGGGTCTCCTGCCGGGCGAACGCCGCGGCGACAAGCATCGTCGCCACCGTCAGCAGGTTCGTCGCCTCCCAGTCGGCGGTACGGGGCGTACCGCGCTCCGCGCCCAGCTCGACCAGTTCGGCGGCGGTCCCGGCGAGCGTCGCCGACGAGCGGAGCACGCCCGCGCCCCGGGTCATCGCCCGTTGCAGGACGGGTGTGGCCGCAGCCGGCAGCACCCAGCCGTCGCCACCCCGCCAGGCTCCGGTTTCCGCCGGGCGTGCCTGCTCGGGCAGCCCGGCGGCGATGTGATCGGCGATCCGCCGGGAGAAGACCAGCCCTTCCAGCAGCGAGTTGCTGGCCAGCCGGTTCGCGCCGTGCACGCCGGTGCAGGCAACCTCACCGCAGGCGTACAGGCCGGGGATGGAGGTGCGACCGTGCAGATCGGTACGGACGCCGCCCGAGGCGTAGTGGGCGGCGGGCGCCACCGGGATCAGGTCCACGCCCGGGTCCACGCCGATGGCCTGGCAGGAGGCGACGATGGTGGGGAACCGGCGGGCCAGGAAGTCGCCGCCGAGATGGCGGGCGTCGAGGTGGACGTGGTCGGCACCGGTGGCCAGCAGCACCCGGTGGATGCCCTTGGCCACCACGTCCCGGGGGGCCAGTTCCGCCAGCTCGTGCTGGCCGAGCATGAACCGTTTGCCGTCGGCGTCCACCAGGTACGCGCCCTCGCCCCGCAGCGCCTCGGAGACCAGCGGTTGCTGGGCGTGGCCGTCGCCGGGCGTACGGGCCTGCGCGGGCACGATCAGCGCGGTCGGGTGGAACTGCACGAACTCCACGTCGGTGACCGCGGCACCGGCCCGCATGGCCAGGGCAACCCCGTCACCGGTGGAGACCGCGGGGTTGGTGGTCGCCGCGAAGACCTGACCCATCCCGCCGGTGGCCAGCACCACGGCCCGGCTCAGGATGGCGCCCACGCCGTCCTCGCTGCCCTCGCCGAGCACGTGCAGGGTGATGCCGCACGCCCTGCCGAGCCCGTCGGGGCCGTCACCGGGGGCGCGGAGCAGGTCCAACACCAGCGCGTGCTCGACCAACCGGATCCACGGGTCACGGCGGACCGCCTCGTGCAGGGCCCGCTGGACCTCGGCGCCGGTCGCGTCGCCGCCGGCGTGCACGATCCGGTCCGCCCGGTGCCCGCCCTCCCGGGTGAGCATCAACGAGCCGTCGGGGTTGCGGTCGAAGGCGGCGCCGATGCGCATGAGTTCCCGCAGCCGGGTCGGCCCCTCCTCCACCAGCACACCGACCGCCGCCGGGTCGCAGAGCCCGACGCCGGCGATCTCGGTGTCGGAGGCGTGCATCGCCGGGGTGTCCGCCGGGTCGAGCACCGCTGCGATGCCGCCCTGGGCCCAGCGGGTCGAGCCCTCGTCGATGTTCACCTTGGTGACCACTGTGACGTGCAGGCCGGCCTCGCGCAGGTGCAGCGCGGCGGTCAGCCCGGCCACTCCGGAGCCGACCACGATCACGTCGGTCGTCTCCACCCAACCCGGTGCCGGAGCGGACAGCAGGCGGGGCAGCGCCGGCAGGCCGACGGTCGGTAGCTCCATCCCCTCAGTCAACCCGAACGTCACTCGGCTCGGGCGGCGGGGGCGGGACGAGTGGTTCCGGCTACTTCGTCCGGACCGGCAGGCCGGCCGGACCGGCCCCCTTGAGCGAGCCGGTCACCTGCCGGTCGCTGAGCCAGAGGTAGCACCGCACCCCCCGGTCACCGGCCCGCCACCGCCCGGCGCTGGGCGGGCGGACCACCAGGTCGGTGCGGTAGAGCAGGTCGGTGCTGTCCGGCAGACCGGCGTAGCGGGCGAGGGCGGTACGACAGCCGGCGTAGAACGGCGCCCACTCTGCACCGTTCGCCGGGTACGGGCGGTCAGGCGCCTGCCACACTCCGGCGAACTCGGCATTGTGGCGCTCGGCGCAGTCCACCTGCGCCAGGGCCTGCACCACCCCGGAGCGGTTGGTACGGGCCTGCTGGCACCCCAACCAGAGCGGTGACGGTGGCCGCAGGGCGTTGCGCAGCGAGCCGCTGCGGGTCACCACCTTGGCTCCCGCCTCGGCGGTGGTCACCTCCATCAGGTCGCAGCGGTACCAGCGCGACCCGGCGGCCCAGCCGGCCCCGGTGGGCACCGCGACCGCCAGTCGCAGCCGGCCGGCCCGCCAGTTGTCCCCCACGTAACCGTTGGTCCGCTGGTCACAGTCGGCGAAGGCGGTACGCAGTTCGGGTGAGGCGATCGGCGGCGGTTCGTTGCGTTCGGCGGTGAAGACCCCGACGTGCACCGTCTCCACCCGGTGCGGCGTGGCGCAGTCCACCGGCGCGTACGCCGCCACCGGCACCGCGTCGGCGAAGTCCGTCTCGTGGCAGACCTCGGCCGCCGGGGTGAACGCGCCGGGCGCAGCCATGGCCGGCCAGTCGTCGGTCAGGTCACCGTCGAGTCCGTGCGGCGCACCGCAGCCCGCCAGCACCGCCGCGACGGCCAGGGCCGCGGTCAGGGTTCTCGTCGCACGCTGCATGACGCCGCCTCCCCCAGCCAGCGGCCGTCCCCCGACGGCGGTCACAGCGTAACCAGAAATGACCTTCCGGTGACAGACCGGATTCCGGGGCACTGCGGGAGGCAGGCGTTAACAAGGGGCCCTTTCACCTCATGAGGCGTTAATAAGGTGCCCTTCCTTACACCGAAAGCGGGTTGGGGAGGGGGCTGCCGGCGGTGCCGGGGGCGGCGGTCGACGGGTCGGCACCCAGGTCGACGACCTTGTTGTCGGCGTCGACGTGCACCACCCGGGGGCGGTACGTGCGGGCCTCGGCGTCGTCCATCTGCCCGTACGAAATCAGGATGACCAGGTCACCCGGGTGCACCAGGTGCGCCGCCGCACCGTTGATGCCGATCACGCCGCTGCCCCGCCGGCCCGGGATCACGTACGTCTCCAGCCGGGCGCCGTTTGTGATGTCCACGATCGCGACCTGTTCGCCGGGCAGCAGGTCGGCGGCGTCGAGCAGGTCCTCGTCGACGGTCACCGACCCGACGTAGTGCAGATCAGCCTGGGTCACCGTGGCCCGGTGGATCTTGGATTTGAGCATGGTGCGGTACATCGGGACGCCTTTCGCGCTGATGTGTCTGGTCAGGAGGCCGGGTGCAGCAGGACGGGCGCGTTGTCGATCAGCCGGGTCTGGCCCACCCAGGCGGCGACGAGCAGCCGGGCCGGCCCTTCGACCGGCCCCGGTTCCAGGTCGGGGTCGGTGAGGACCAGGTAGTCGAGGCGGGCACCGGGCTCGCCGGCTCCGAAGGCGGCGTGCGCGGCGCTCAGCACCGCCCCGGCGTCGCGGCCCGCCTCGGCGGCCTCGGCACCGGCCCGCAGCGCCCGCGACAGGCCGAGCGCCACCTGCCGCTCCTCGCTGGAGAGGTAACGGTTGCGGCTGGACAGCGCCAACCCGTCGGGCTCCCGGACGGTGGGTACGCCGACCACCTCGACCGGCACGTCCAGGTCCCGACACATCCGCCGGACCAGGGTCAGCTGCTGGTAGTCCTTCTCCCCGAAGAACGTCAGGTCGGGGCGGGTGAGCTGGAGCAGCTTCAGCACCACGGTGAGCACACCGTGGAAGAAGCCGGGGCGGCTCAGCCCTTCCAGGTCCTCGCCGAGCGGGCCCGGGTTGAGCCGTACCTGCGGTGCGCCACCGGGATACATGTCCGGCACCGCCGGGGCGAAGACCAGGTCGGCACCGGCCCGTCGGCACACCTCGAGATCAGCGTCGAGGGTCCGGGGATAGCGGTCGAAGTCCTCGGTCGGGCCGAACTGGAGCGGGTTCACGAAGATCGTCACGATCACGTGATCGGCGCGCTCCCGGGCTGCCCGCAGCAACGACTCGTGCCCCTCGTGCAGGGCTCCCATGGTCATCACCACCCCCACCGTCCCGGTGAGGGCGGCGCGGGCCTCGGCCAACTCGGCACGGGTGTGCACGAGCCTCGTCACGTGATCCATCGCCGTCCCACTCATGCCGCCACCCCGCTCTGATCCCGGTCGAGTACCCCGAGCAGCGGCTCGGCATCCACCGGCCGCAGTCGGCCGGCGGCCATCGCCCGATCGGCGGTACGCCGGGCCAACGCCAGGTAGGCGGGGACCGATTCGGGCGCGGTGGAGGCCAACTGCGTCAGGTGCCGGGCGACCGTACCAGCGTCACCCCGGGCCACCGGGCCGGTCAACGCGTCGTCGCCGAGGCGCAGCGCGTTCTCCAGCGCGGCCCGCAGCAGCGGAGCGAGCACCTTCTCGGGCTGCGCCACACCGGCGTCGCGCAGCCGGTCGGCCGCCTCGTTGACAAGCGTCACCAGGTGGTTCGCGCCGTGCGCCAGCGCCGCGTGGTAGAGCGGCCGGTCGGCCTCCCCGATCCACTCGGGCACCCCGCCGAGATCCGCCACCAGTCGGGCGGCCAACGGGCGCAGTTCGGCCGGCGCGGTCACCCCGTACGAGATACCGGGCAGCCGGCTGAGGTCGTCGGGCGTACCGGTGAACGTCATCGCCGGGTGCAGCGCCAGCGGGCGGGCGCCGACCGCGACGGCCGGGGCCAGCACCGCGAGGCCGTGCGCCCCCGACGTGTGCGCGACCACCTGGCCGGGTCGCAACGCCCCCTCGGCGGCGAGCCCGGCGACCACCCCGGCCAGGGCGTCGTCGGGTACGGCGATCAGCAGCAGATCGGTGGCCGCCCGGGCGACCTCGACGGCCGGGCCACGGGAGACGGTGGGCAGCAGCAGCGCCACCCGCGCCTGCGATGCCCCCGAACTGCCGGTGGTGGCGACCACCCGGTGACCCACGGCCGCGAGCGCGGCCCCCAGGGTGGCACCGACGCGTCCAGCGCCGACGACGCCGACGGTGAGCACGGCGGGAATGGTGGCGAATGGCACGGTCGCGGGCCGCCGACGGGCGGCCGGGCGCGTGCGCAGCGGTGCGCTCATGTCACGATCCAGTCCTCGAGATGGGTACCGGTCGAGGCAAGTATGCGTCGCCGACGGGGATCCGAAACAAGGATGTGTGAAATCGTTCACCGCCGTTGAATCAGGCGTGGTGGAAGCGCCGAAAGCGAGGACCGAGCTGATGGCAATGCGCTGGCATCAGGCGATGGAGCGGGCGCTCTACGGCACCGACGGCTTCTTCGTCTCCGGTGCGGGGCCGGCGGCGCACTTCCGCACCAGCGTGCACGCTTCCCCGGTCTTCGCGGGTGCGCTGCTCCGGTTGATCCATCACCTTGACGGGGTGCTCGGGTTTCCTTCCGTCTTCGACGTGGTGGATGTGGGTGCGGGGCGGGGGGAGTTGCTTCGGTCGCTGTCCGTGGGGGTTTCCGGGGAGTCCGCCCGCTCCGGGCGGTCAGGCTTGATCCCTGCGCGGGCGGGCTCCCCGGAAACCCCGACCACCACGGCCACCGTCCGGCCCTCACCCGTCAACCCATTGACGATCACGACGGGGTACGACGACAGCTGCGCGTCGGATCTCACCGTGGGCGGGTCGGTGCCGTTGGTCGAGCGGGTACGGTTCACCGCCGTCGAGCTGGCTCCGCGCCCCGATGACCTGCCCGAAGAGATCCGCTGGACCGACCGGATTCCCGCCGGTGTCACGGGTCTGCTGCTGGCCACCGAGTGGCTCGACAACGTCCCCCTGGACCTCGCCGTGCACACCCAGCACGGCTGGCACTACCTCCTCGTCGACCCCACCTCGGGCGAGGAGACGATCGGAGACCCGCTCAGCCGAGCAGACCTCGACTGGATCTCCACCTGGTGGCCCAGCCCTCTCGTACCTGACAGTGACAGCTCGACCGGGTCGGGTTTCCGGGCAGCCCGACCGGCGCAGGGATCAAGCCTGACCGCCCGGAGCCGGTCGGGCTGCCCGGAAACCCCCACGGACCGCACCCCAGTCCCGCTCGAACGAGTGGAGATCGGCAGGACCAGGGACGAAGCCTGGGCTGACGCGGTCGGCCACGTCGAACGTGGGCTGGCGTTGGCGGTGGACTACGGGCATCTGCGCGCGGAGCGGCCGGTCGACGGGACGTTGACCGGGTACCGGGCTGGACGGCAGGTGCCGCCGGTGCCGGACGGGTCGTGTGACGTCACCGTGCACGTGGCCATGGACTCGGTCGCCTCCGCCGGTGAGCGGGTCGCCCGGTGTGCGTACCTCCTGGGGTCGCAGCGGGACGGGCTGCGGGCGCTCGGGGCCGACGGAGGGCGACCGCCGCTGAGCCTGGCCGCCGGTGACCCGGCCGGGTACGTGCGGGCGTTGGCCGCGGCATCGGCGGCGGCCGAGCTGACCGATCCGGCCGGGCTCGGTGGGCACTTGTGGTTGTGGCAGCCCGTCGGCCTGTCCACGGACCTGCTACCGGCGGGGTGTGCCGGACCGATCGACACCGCTGCGCCGTCGTGACCGGCCGGTCATGGCACGATGGCGGGCATGACCACGGGCGACCTGCGTGAGCTGACCGTCGGCACCGGCGCCGGGCTGGTGGCGGGCACCGGCGGGGAGCAACTCGGCACGGACATGGTGCTCAACATCGGACCGCAGCACCCGTCCACGCACGGTGTGCTGCGGCTGAAGCTGGTCCTGGACGGCGAACGGGTGGTCGCCGCCGAGCCGATCGTCGGGTACATGCACCGCGGCGCGGAGAAGCTGTTCGAGGTCCGCGACTACCGGCAGATCATCGTGCTGGCCAACCGGCACGACTGGCTCTCGGCGTTCGCCAACGAGCTGGGCGTGGTGCTGGCCGTGGAACGGCTGATGGGCATGGAGGTGCCGGAGCGGGCGACCTGGCTGCGGATGGCGCTCGCCGAGCTGAACCGGGTGCTCAACCACCTGATGTTCCTCGGCTCGTACCCGCTGGAGATCGGCGCGATCACGCCGATGTTCTACGCCTTCCGGGAACGGGAGACGCTCCAGGCGGTGATGGAGGAGGTCTCCGGCGGGCGCATCCACTACATGTTCAACCGGGTCGGTGGGTTGAAGGAGGAGGTCCCGTCCGGGTGGACCGGTCGGGCCCGTGCCGCCATCGGTGAGGTACGCCGCCGGATGCCCGACCTGGACAACCTGATCCGGCGTAACGAGATCTTCCTGGCCCGTACGGTAGGCGTCGGGGTGCTCTCCGCCGCCGACGCCGCCGCCTTCGGTGCCTCCGGCCCGGTCGCCCGCGCCTCCGGGCTGGACCTGGACCTGCGCCGCGACGAGCCGTACCTGGCCTACGACCAGCTCGACGTGCCGGTGGTCACCCGCACCACCGGAGACTGCCACGCCCGGTTCGAGGTGCTGCTCGACCAGGTGTACGCCTCACTGGACCTCGCCGAGCAGTGTCTGGACCGGGTCGATCGGCTCACCGGGCCGATCAACACCCGCCTGCCGAAGGTGCTGAAGGCCCCTGAGGGGCACACCTACGCCTGGACGGAGAACCCGCTCGGCATCAACGGTTACTACCTGGTGTCCCGGGGCGAGAAGACGCCGTGGCGGCTCAAGCTGCGCACCGCGTCGTACGCGAACGTGCAGGCACTTGCCACCCTGCTGCCCGGCTGCCTGGTGCCGGACCTGATCGCCATCCTCGGCTCGATGTTCTTCGTGGTCGGCGACATCGACAAGTGATCCGGCGGCCGGTGGCGCGGCGATCCGATCAGCGCCAGCGGTTGTTCGGATCCTGGACCGGCTGCCCGTAGCCGGTGTCCTCGGCCCGGTGACGCCGACCGTACGGCTCCGGTTCGGGCTGGTACGCCCGGGGCGGCTCGGGCTGGTGTCCGCGCTGTCGTGGAGGACGCCACTCGTCCGGGACCGGCACACCCCCGGCGGGCAGGCCGGGCCGCCGCTCCGGTTCGCCCCGGCCGTCGCGCCATCGCTCGTCACCGTCGGCGGCACGACGTGGTTCGGCGTGGCGCACGCTGGCCCAGCGGTCCGCCATCCGGTACTCGGTGCCGGTGTGGTCCGCGTTCACCTCGGCGTGGCGTTCACCGACCCGCAGTTCACGCCCCCGATCGTCGTCGCGTACGGCGGCCCAGCGGTCCCCGGCACGTAACTGCGCCCAGTACTCGCCGGTGTCGTCCGGACGCGACGGACCAGGTTCCACCTCGGCGGCGGCCGCCCACTGCTGCCCACCGTCATCCCAGCCCTGTTCGCCCCGGTACGCGGAGCCGCCCTGGTGTGCCGAGCGGTCGTGGGGTGCAGAGCCGTCCTGATACGCGAAACGGCCCTGATACGCAGAGCCGTCCTGGTAAGCGGAGCTGTCCTGGTGTGCGGAGCGGTCGTCACGGTAGGCGGACCGCTCGTCGGGTGGTGCGAACCGGTCGTCACGAGACCCGGACCAGGGACGGTCGTCGCGGGGCTCCGACCAGGCGGCGTGCTCGTCCCGGGCCGGTCCCGACCAGGCTCGCTCGTCGTCGCGGCGAGGGCGCTCGTCGCTGTCAGGCCAGTGTCGTTCGGCAGGGTCCGCAGGTCCGCCACGTGACCGCTCCCCTGCCGACCATGGGGTGGCGTAGCCGCCATAGCGGGGTGCCTCGCCCATCCCGCCACCGTCCACGATGGTGTGCCGGGTGGTGACATGCACGGTTTCGGTGTGGCGGACGACGCCCTGGCCTGTCGGCTGGGCCGAGCCGTAGACCCCGCCGGGGCGGGTCTGCCGCTCCCCCGCCACAGCCGGCGCGGGCCGCTCCCCGAAGGGAGGGGAAGCAGGCCGGTCTCCGAAGGGAGGTGACGACGCAGGCCGGTCTCCGAAAGGGGCTGACGGGGGCCGGTCCGTGAAGGGGGCGGACGGTGGAGGTTCCGGTGCCGCGACCCGGGCGCGGCCTCCGCCGACCGGTTCCGCACCGGCGGGCACAGCATCGACGGCTGAGGAACCGGCGGCGTCCGCAGTCCGGCGCAACCCGGCAAGCGTCTGCTGGACCCGTTGGAGCTCGTCCAGCGCCTGATTGCCCCGCTGCGCGGCCGCCACGATCTCACTACGCAGTTCCCGCCGCAGTTCGTCGAGTTCCGCGCGCAGTTCCTCGGCGTGTTGCTCGTGACCGTTCTCGCTGCGCAGCGTGATGGAGAGCCCGATCAACACCACCGCCAGGATGGCCAGCAGCGCGGCGAACCGCAGTGGACCGTTCCCGTCGGCGACCAGCAGAATCAGCGCCGCGACCGGGGCCAGCGCCACCCCGCCCCAGAAGAGAGCGGTGAGTAACTGCTTGCTGCGCGGATCGGTGGGCACCGTTGCGGGCATGGGTCCGGAGCCTACCGAGAGTTGCGTTGGCTGGGAACGGGGCCAGTGGCAGCGATCGCTGCCGAAGTTCGACGCCGGCCGCTGATCTACCCGTGAGCAGCAACGACGGGCCGCCCCCGACCACCAGTCCGGCCGGGGGCGGTGTCGGTTCAGCTCGTGGCGTACGCCGCGTCGGTGGAGAAGACCAGGCCGACACTGATCGTGCCGTTACGCAACCCGGTCTTGGTCAGCGGACCACCCTGGTCCAGCGAGGAGAACGAGCCGACCGAGAGGCCGTAGGTCTGCTCCAGCCCCGGCTTGCAGAACGGGCGCTCCTGGCACTCCGGCGGGCCACCCAGCACCGTGGCGGTACCCGAGCACTTCGTGGCCAGCTCGGACAGCGTCCGTACGCCGTACTTCTCGGCGAACTCCTTGGTCACCGCGAAGGCGTTCTGGTTCTGCGCCGGTGCCGGCTGGCCGAAGCTGAGGCCCACCTGCTCACCGAGACCGCGCAGGGCGGTGACGGTCTTCTCCACGTCGGGCGAGGAGACGGGGTCACTGCCGCCGCCGGTCTTGCCCTTGAGGAACTCGGCCATCGTCGCCGCGTACTCCGGGACGACCTGGATCTCACCCTTCTCCAGCGCCGGCTCGTACAGCTCCCGGTTGCCGATCTGCTGGACGGTCACCTGGTAACCGGCCGCAGTCAGCTGGATCTTGTAAAGCTCGGCGATGATCTCGCTTTCGGTGAAGTTGCCCGCGCCGACCGTGATCTTTCCGCCTGGGCCCTTCTCCACCCCGTCGGCGAGCCCGTTGGCGTCGCTGAACTCCTGCGCCGCCGCCTGTGCGCTCTTGCGGTCCACGTCGACCGCCTTGTTGAGCTGCACCAGCTTCGGAGTGTCGAGCACCGCCGAGACCTTGTCGAGCGCCGCGACGAGCTGCGGGGTGGCGACCTTGGTGTTGATCGCCGGGATGATGTTGTCGGCGTTCTGCAGGGCTTTGTCGTCCGTCAGCGCGATCAACTGCTCCCCGGCGACCGGGGCGCAGCCTTCGCCCGAGGCGGACTGCTGTGGCGCCTCGGTGCCGGACGAACCTGCCTCGCCGCAGCCCGCCAGCACGCCTGCCGCCGCAACGGCGCCGACAACGGCGATGGACAGTCTTCTACCTGCGCGCATGGACCCGCCTTCCGTGTCCCGGCGCGGCCCGTTCGGGCCGGCCGCGTGTCCGACGGGCGGCGATCTTGCGGCGGATCATCCCGCCGATCCCGCCTTCCGGCCGCCCGCTGATCCACCCAACATCCTGCCGAACGCCACCGACAACTTCTGCGCCACGTTCGTCACCGGAACGTCACCATCCGTTGGCGCGACAGCGGACGTGACCCCGTGCGGCTAGCCCTTCGCCAACCGTGACGGGCGTCACCATCGAGGCGCGACGTCACCACCGAGGCGGGCGTCACCACCGTGGCAGGCGTCACCACCGTGGCAGGCGTCACCATCCAGGCGGCGGCGTCACCAACCGAGGCGATCCGGTCAGCCGCCGGTGACCGCGTCCGCGGCGCGACGTGCGGCGCGGCGCCGGGCGCGGCGCAGCGGACGTGGGGTGACCAGCCGCTCGACAAGCCCGAAGATCAGCTCCGCGCTGACCGCGAGACCGGCGACCAGCAGGCCACCGGCGAGGATCTGACCACCGCCCACCGCGATGCTCAGGCCGAACCCGAGCCGGATGATCTCGCCAAGGCCCCCGCCGTTGACGAAGGTCGCCAGGGCCGCCGTGGCGACCACCTGGACCGCGGCGGTCCGGAACCCGGCCGCCAGGTACGGAATCGCCAGCGGCAACTCCACCTGACGCAGCACCTGCGGCCCGGTCATCCCCATGCCCCGGGCCGCCTCCCGGGTCTGCGGATCGACCTGCCGTACGCCGGTGTAGGCGTTGGCCAGCAGCGGTGGCACCGCGAACACCGCCAGGGCGACGACCACGGCCGGTCGACCGAAGCCGAGGAAGGTCAACGGGAGGATGGTGAGCAGGGCCAGGGTGGGCACCGCCAGCGTCACGTTGGAGACGAGCACGACCAGCCCGCCGCCCCGGCCGACATGGCCCAGCCACAGCCCCAGCGGCCAGGCCACCAGGCAGCCCAGCAGCACCGCGGCGGCCGAGATGGTGACGTGCTCGCCGAGCCGATCCAGGATGCCACCCGGGTTCGTCCAGTTCAGCGGGTCGTTGAGCCAGACCACCGCCTGCTGTACGGGATTCATCGGCACCTCCGGTCACGCCCGCCGGCCCGGCGGCCCCTCATCCGACCCGCCCGCGCAGCCACGGGGTGAGCAGCCGGCCGACGCCCATGAGGAGCAGGTCGAGCACCAGGGCCAGCAGTACGCAGAGCAGCGTCCCGGTCATGATCTGGGCCTTGTAGAAGTTGTTGTTGAAACCGGCGAAGATGATCTGCCCGAGCCCGCCCCGTCCGATCACCACGCCCACGGTGATCAGGGCGACCGTGGAGACCGTGGCCAGCCGCAGGCCGGTGAGGATGCCGGGCAGGGCCAGCGGCAGTTCGACCCGCAGCAGGCGACCCCAACGGCCGTACCCCATGCCCTCGGCGGCCTCCCGCACCTCCGCCGGCACCTGGTTGAGCCCGGCCACGGTGTTGCGGACGATCACCAGCAGCGCGTACAGCACCACCACGCTGAGCACGGTCGCGACGCCGATGCCCAGATAGGGCGCGACGAACGCGAACAGGGCCAACGACGGGACGGTGTAGAGCACCCCGGTGAGTGCGACAATCGGCCCGGTGAGCGGTCGGAACCAGTACGCCACCACGGCCAGCGGGACGGCGATGAGCGTGGCGATCAGCACCGCGCGCAGGGTGAGGGTGGTGTGGTCCCGTAGGGCGGCCAGCACCGTGTCAGAGTTGTCCCGCACGTACTGCCAGGAGAACCACGGGTTACCCGGGTCGGCCCGGTAGCTCAGGCGGAAGGACATACGTGGACGGTACCCCGGTCGCCGACGACGGCCAGCGCGCGGCGTCGATCACTCTCGACGGCATCGGTAAGCGTTATCCGGACGGCACCGAGGCGGTCCGCGACCTCAGCCTGCACGTCGACGCGGGTGAACTGGTGGTCCTGATCGGGCCGTCGGGTTGCGGCAAGTCGACAGTGCTGCGGATGATCAACCGGCTGATCGAGCCGACCAGCGGGCGGATCATGCTCGGCGACGCCGACGTCACCCGGACCGATCCAGTGCGGCTGCGCCGACAGATCGGTTACGTGATCCAGAACGTCGGGCTCTTCCCCCACCAGACGGTGGCGGCGAACGTGGCCACCGTGCCCCGGTTGCTCGGCTGGTCCAGGGACCGCGCCCGGCGGCGGGTCGACGAGTTGCTGGAGTTGGTCGGGCTGGACCCGACGCAGTTCGGCCGGCGCTACCCGCACGAACTCTCCGGTGGTCAGCGACAGCGGGTGGGCGTGGCTCGGGCGCTCGCCGCCGACCCGGTGGTCCTGCTGATGGACGAGCCGTTCTCCGCCGTGGACCCGATCGTGCGTACCCGGCTCCAGGAGGAGTTCCTGCGCCTGCAGGCCGAGGTGCGTAAGACCATCGTCCTGGTGACCCACGACCTGGACGAGGCCGTCCGGCTCGGTGACCGGATCGCGGTGCTCTCCGAGGGGGGCCGGCTGGAGCAGTACGACACCCCGGCGACGCTGCTCGGTGCGCCCGCCACCCCGTTCGTCCGCGAGTTCGTCGGCGCCGATCGGGGCATCCGCCGGTTGGTGGTCACCCCGGTCACCCGGGAGGTGCTCGCACCGCTGCCCAGCGACGGTGTGGCGGGCCTGCCGGCGGTGGTCCTGGGCGGCTCGGCGTACGACGCGCTGGCCGTGCTGCTCACCTCGGCCGGTGGACAGGCCGTGGTGACCGAGCAGGGCCAGCCGGTCGGTCTGCTCAGCCGGGAACGTGTCCTGGCGCTCGCGGAGCCGACCGGCTGATGTGACTGGCACCGGGCCGGCCACCTGAACCAGGTCACGGGGCCGGCCACGGCGTCAGCGACGTCCCCGCCAACCGCCCAGCGTGGCGATGCCGATGATCCAGCCGGTGAACAGGCCGTACTCCGCACCGTCGCCGGCGGCCTGCAGCGCGCCGAGCAGCGAGGGGTTGCTCCGGATCAGTGCGGTGAGCAGGGCCGCCAGGGCCGCTGCGAAGACGTACGCGGCCCAGCCGGCGAAGAACTGGCTGAGCGTGCCCCGGGCGCGGGCCAGCTGGGAACCCGGAAGCAGGTAGAGGAAGACGAAGGTCAGGACGACCAGGAGGATCGCCTTCAGGTCCGCCGCGATGATCTCCTGAATGGAGTCGGACGAGTCGAACCGCCAGGCGGGCCAGGCGAGCAGTCTGAGGAACCACCCGCCGGCGCTGTCGGGATCGGTGTTGTCTCTGGCCCAGTCGGCGTACCAGGGGCTGCCGAAGACCAGGACCAGCAGGAGCGCGGCGAGGGTGCCGGCCCCTGGTGCGGACTTGTATCGGTTGGTGAGAGCCATGGCCCGCTAGTTCCCAGCGGATCGACATGAACAAACGCGAGGGCGCGTTTTGTGACGGTATGCCGGGACGAGCGGATGTCGCGGTCAGCAGCCCTCGGTCAGTGCTTCATCAGATAGTCGATGAACGCGGCGCGCAGCAACGGCGCGGACTCCTCGTAGCCGTGACCGGTCATCTCCCGCCACAGCGCCACCGCCTCGTCGACCGTCGGCCCCACCGAGTTCGGGGCACCGTCGAGCGCGGCAGCCTCGTCGGCGTTCGGCAGATGCCGGAGCACCGACCAGAAGAACTTCACGTCCCGGCGCTCCCGAGCCACCGTGAACGCCTGCTCCCGCAGCTCCTCGGTGCTGAGCGCGTCCAACTCCTCGAACGACCGGCCGCCGGAGCTCGATGATGTGTCGGTCATGCGCCGAGCCTAACTGCCGAGATCACATCCGGCTCGCCGACGACGCGCCAGAACATCGTTCACCTGTCGTCGGCCTGCCAGATCGGCGAGTTGGTCTCCCAGCGGCGCGGGCCCCACGGATCGGTGGGGTCGCCCGTCGACTGCGCCGGCAGGACGGGCGGCCAGTCGCCGACCGGCTCCGGCTGGGACATCGCCCAGCCGCCGGCACCGCCCGCCGGGTCCCCGGCCGCCGGCGGAGACACCGGGCGGGGCGGTCCGACGACCGGCCGACCGTACCGCTCGACCAGCCGGGTCACCGCCAGTCCGACCGCCAGCGCCGCCCCGCCGACGACCCACCGGCTCACCGTCCAGCCGCGCGCCTGCGCGTAGGCGAGGAACAGGCCGACTGCGCCGACCGTCAGCAGCGTGCCGAACACGCCACCCCGCAGACCGAAGGCGCTGGTGCCGGCGAGCAGCACGGCACCGACGGCCAGCACGGTCCAGTCCAGCCCGTCCCCCGGCGTGACCGCGTCGTCGCTCGACGCGAGCAGAGCGCCCGCGAGCATCGCCAGCACGGTGGAGCAGACGTACCCTCCGGTGGTGACGACGGCGGCCGCCACCCCTCGCCGTCGGGCCGGGTCCGCGACCGGGCGAAACCGGCCCACCAGCCGGCGGATCGGTCCGATCGCGCCGAACAGCCCGCCGATCACGGTGAGCGCGGCGAAGCCCACGAAGAGCTGCCCGGCGATGTCGCGCGGGTCGTAGTCCCCCTGGACCAGCACCGGAGCGGCACGCTGCTCGATGTAGACGACCACGCCGGCCGCCGCACCCAGGCTCGCGGCCCAGCCGGGGACGTGCAGCAGCACGACCACCAGCCCCAGCACCAGGCCACCGACCGCGGCCACCGCGGCGGGGGTGCCCACGGCGATGAGCAGGCCCCGGTCGCTCTGCTCGGCGAAGTTCAACCCGGCGGCGACCGCCACCGGCCCGATCGCGAGGTTCACCGCCGCGGTGCGCAGGGTCAGCCCGGCAGCCAACGCCAGCAGACCGAGGGCGACCACGTCGACGATGAGGGCACGCAGCCCGCTGCCGCGCAGTGCCGTCGGGTTCTCCAGCCAGAGCAGATAGACCAGGGCGGCGAAGCCGAGCAGCAGGAGCGTCTCCCAGAGCACGTAGACCCCGAAGCGGTCCCCGCCCGGCTCACCGTTCTGACGGTCGTCGACGACGGTGTCCGTGTCGACGGTGGATCCGACCGGAGCCGACTCTGACTGCCCACTGCGGCCTGGTTCGTCGTACGCCATCATGCCTGCCTTCCAGCGGCCGCCCGGACTGCTTCGACGAAAGGGCATATTGGTGGTGACCGCTTGCCCTGCGGTCGCAGGCACCGTACCCGCGAGCGCAGCCGGACGTAACCCCTGTGCGGCAGGTGGGTCTAGCGTCGACCCGGCTGCGACTCCCAATCGTCGGGCTCATGGTCGTCGTCCGGCCGTTCCGGAACCCGGCAGGACCGCTCCAGCCAGAGCGCCGCCGCCACCAGAGCGGCCGAGGCCACCAGCCCGGCGATGCCGGCCGGCCGATCCTGCTCGGCGGCCCGCGTGGACTGGACCAGCAGCCAGCCGGCCAGCCCGGCGTAGAAGCCGGCGAAGATCGCCCCCACCAGGGCGGAGGCCTTGGCGAGGACGACGAACCGGGCGACCATCAGCGGGTTGACCGGTTCGCGGCCCGGTCGCCGCTCGATCCGCCCCCGGGTGTTGATCGCGGCGTACGCCTCAAGCACGGCCAGCCCGGCGAGGGTGACCACCGGCAACCACGGCAGCGGCGGCAGCCGGTCGTAGTAGATGCTGCTGATCAGCAGCCAGGCGACCGCCGCAGCGGCCAGGGCGGCGACCACCAGGGTGGAGATCCGCGTGGGGCGCATCCGCGACTCGTCGGGCGGTGGGGTCTGTGTCATGTCCGCCGCCTGCGCGGCGTGCCGTCACGACGTGCCACGGCACCGCGTTGATCACTCGCTCGCTGCCGCTCGCTCATGTGGTCGACTCTAACGCCAGATCCGGTCGGGGACGCAGTTCCGCGACCTCGGCCGCCGCCGGTCCGGAGGTCAGCAGATCGGTCAACCAGCCGTGTCCGGGCAGCTCACCGTACGGCTGGATGTCGATCCACGGGCGCAGCACGAAGGCGCGCAGGTGCGCCCGGGGGTGCGGCAGGGTCAGCTCGGGATCGGCGCTGAGCACCGGCTCGCCGTCGTCGGTCCAGACCGCGATCACGTCGACGTCGAGCGTGCGGGGGCCGAACCGACGGTTCGGGTCGCGTACCCGCTCGGCCGCCTGTTCGGCGGCCCGCGCCCGGGTCAACCAGTCGTACGGTCCGGCCTGCGGGTCGGCCACCAGCAGCACGGCATTGAGGTACGCCGGCTGGTCGGTGTCGCCCCACGGCGGGGTCTCGTACACCCCGGACGCCATCAGCACGTGCTCGCCGAGCACCGTCACGGCGGTACGCAGATGCGCCATGCGGTCCCCGAGGTTGCTGCCCAGGGAGAGGACGGCCCGGCTCATCGGGCCCGACGCATCGTGACGGCCACGTCGGTGAAGGTGTGCGGGATCGGCGCCTCGGGTTTGCGCACGGTGATCGTCGCGGCGTCGACCCGCGGGTCGGCCAGACACACCGTGATCAACCGGTCGGCGAGGGTCTCGATCAGGTTGACCGGCTCCCCGGTGATCACCGCGACCAGCCGCTCGGCGAGTTCGCCGTAGTGCACGGTGTCGCTCACCTCGTCGGAGCGGGCCGCCGGCGCGAGATCCAGTTCCAGGACCGCGTCGACCACGAACTCCTGGCCGGCGACGCGTTCGAAGTCGTACACCCCGTGCCGCCCGTGGGCCCGCAGCCCGGTCAGCTCGATCCGGTCCGTCATCGCCATACCCCCTGCGGATGGCCGGCGGAACCCGCGCCCGCCAGTGCGGTGCCGGCTGCCGGAGCCAGTCGTGGACGACCGGTCGCCTGCCAGACGGCCAGGGCGTCCACAGTGGCGCGCACGTCGTGCACGCGTACACCCCAGGCGCCGGCGGCGACCGCCAGCAGGCTGGTGGCGACGGTGGCCGACTCGCGACCGCCGGTGGGTCGGGGTACGCCGTCGGGTCCGGCCAGCAGCAGACCGAGGTACGACTTGCGGCTCGCGCCGAACAGCAACGGGTAGCCGAGTTCCAGCAACTCGGGCAGCCGGGCGCTGAGCTGCCAGTTGTGGGCGGCGGTCTTGGCGAATCCGAGCCCCGGATCGATCACGATGCGATCGGCGGCCACCCCGGCGGCGAGCGCGGCCTCCACCCGCTGGCCGAGTTCGGCGCGTACGTCGGCGACCACGTCGTCGTAGGCGGCCAGTTCGGTCATCCGCCGGGAGTGACCTCGCCAGTGCATCAGCACCCACGGGCAGCCGGCGTCGGCGACGACCCGGGCCATGTCGGGATCCGCGAGCCCACCGGAGACGTCGTTGACCACCACCGCACCGGCCGCGAGGGCCGCCGCGGCGACCCGGGCACGGGTGGTGTCGATGCTGACCGGCACGCCGGCGCCAGCCAACTCCCGGATGACCGGGACCACGCGGGCCACCTCGGTCTCGGCGTCGACGCGCTCGGCACCGGGCCGGGTCGACTCGCCACCGACATCAACCAACCCCGCACCCTCGTCACGCAGCCGGACGCCGTGTGCGACAGCGGCCCCGACGTCGGCGTAGCGTCCGCCGTCGGAGAACGAATCGGGCGTGACGTTCAGGACGCCCATCACCACCGGGGCCGGGGCCCGCACCAGATCGGTCACGACTAGACGGTACCGGTCGCCGAGACCGCCGTGATCGACCCGGGTCAGGGCGCTGACATGCGAATTGAAACACGTGTACGATCGGTCGTCCGGGCGGTATCGGGCAGACTCTTCGCGGCTTGTCGCAAAGGGGGGCGGCCCGTACGCTGTGGAATTGCCCAGCATCGAGATGGCGACGCTTGGAGGGAGGGCCAAAGCGGGGTAATCCGCCCAAAAATCGCCACCTACCGTGGCGAGCTACGCACGCAGGGTCTCGGCCGCTGCGCAGAGTAAGCACCGATCCCGCAAGGCTTGCCTACTGCACCACCGCGGCGCCGCCGGCCGCGACTTGGGGAGGTTCCAGTGATCGCCATCGAGCTGATGGAATCGGCGTCGAGCAACGCCGCCCACCTGCTCACCGCCCTGGCATCGTCGATTCCACTCGCGGCAGAGGAGCCGAAGGGAATCAACACCGAGGGCGTCGTCACCTTCTTCGCCAGCAAGATCGCGCCGATCCTGCTCGCCGTGCTTGGCGTCATCTTCATCGGCCGAGCCAGCCGAGGCGAGATTTCGAAGGTGTTGACCAGCTCCGCCATCGCGATCGTCGGACTGGCATTCATCGCCGGAGCCGCCACTCTCTTCTTCATCGGCGACTTCCTGATCAACCTGATCTTCGAATAGGCGCGGGCACGAGATGCGGCTGCGCACCGACGACGACATCTACCGGGCCCGCCTGGTCTATCTCGGGCCGCCCGGCTACACCCTTCCGGTCCACCTGCCCTACGCCCAGTATGGGCTCTTCATGCTGCTCGTTCCCCTCTACATGTTCATCCACTGGCTGTTCACGTTGCAGGTCGAGCTCTTCCCCGCGTGGGAGATCGCCCTCGCCATCGTGACCACCTCGTTCGTCTTCCGGTACGTCGATCCGGACCGGCCAGCGCGCATGGTGATCCGCACCGCGCTGACCGACTGGCGACGCACCCGGGAGCCGGCCGCCGAGCAGCGCGACCCGCGCCTGGTCGGAAGCGGGATCAGGATCCGGGAGGAACTGGCATGACCGGCTGCACGCCGTACCGGCCTTCGGAGGGTTTGCCGGCGACAAGCGAGGCGGATCCGCAGCCGCCTCGCCGCCATCGGGTGACCACTGCGAGCACGGGCAGGGCGATCGCATGAACCGCTCCTCCACGCCGGGGTCGCCGGCCGGGCGTTCGGCCGCACCGCACGGTAACCGTGCGCGATCGCTCGACTACCCACAATCCGCGGATCCCGAGGAGGCCTCGCTCGATCCGGCGCTGGCCACCACCCCGGGGCACGGCAGCGTGGGAGTCTTCCAGGCACCCCGCCCGCCGCAGCGCCGGTCGGCACCGGCCGAGCCCTCGCCGGCCCTACCCGCCACCCGCGACAGCGCCGACATCGACTCCCCGTTCCTCGACCTCTTCGGTGGCACCTACGCCCGGCCCGGGTCCGCACTGCGCGGCAACGGCCAGCCGCCCCGGGCCCTGCCGCAGCAGGCGACCCCCGCCCCGCAGGCTCCGGTGACCCGCCGGCCGGCACCCACCCCGCTACCCGCGCCACCCGTCCCGCCGACGCCGATCGCCGCCCCGGAGCGCCCCGCCGACAGCCCTCGCCCGGTGGCCGGCCCGGCGATCGCGCCCCCCGCGCCGCCTCCGCCGCCGCCCGTCACCACCGTCACCACCCCCACCCCGACCAGCGACCGGTTGCCGAGCGCCCGTCCCCCCGTCGACGACCGTCCGCACGACGGGCCACCGGTGGACGCCGCGGCCAGCCGCCGAGCCGGCGCACCGGCCACCCGGGTCGCCAGCCCACCCCGGCAGCGCTCGGCCGACCGTCGGGACCGACCGACCAAGCCGGTCCGGGTCCGCGCCCCGAAGATCAAGTTCGGCGACCGTGATCCGGCGGTGGAACTGGCGATCACCGAGATCGCCGGTCACCTGACCTTCACCCCGAACACCGTCACCGCCTGGTACTGGCTGCCCGAGGTGCGCTGGGCCTTCCGCCCGGACGCGGAACGCGAGGCGCTGCTCTCGGCGATCTCCGAGCAGTACGCCGGCCTGGCCGGGTTCCGACTGCACCTGCGCCGCACCACCCGCCCCTTCCCGGCCGACGAGTGGGCCCGCACCATCGACGCCCACACCCACTCCCCGCTGCCCGACGTGCCCGGCACGCCGGGCTGGGCCGACCACCTGGTGGCCGCCCAACGGCACCTGCTCTCGGTCAACCATGCCGAGGGCCAGACCTACCTCGGCGTCACCTTCGCCCGTCGCTCGCTCGGCGACTCGCTCACCGAACGGTTGCTGCGCACCTTCGGGCGTGGCGTCGCCGAAGGCGAACGACGCAAGCTGGGCCGTACCGTCGAGCAGTTCGACGAGGTGCTCGGCGCGTTCGGCATGCGGGGCCGGCGGGTCACCGCACAGGAACTGGAATGGCTGCTCTACCGCTCGGTGGCGCTCTGCATGGCCCCTCCGGGTGCGCTCTCGCCGATCACCGACGGGCGTTGGGAACGCGGTGACCTGCTCGCGCTGACCGAGCAGGTGGAGCGTTACCGCACCCCGTACGGCTCGACCGTGAAGCTGGTCAACCGGATGACCGGCGAGGAGCGGCACGTGGCCGTGCTCGCCGTGGGTCGGATGGAGCCGCTGGAGATCCCCGAGCGGCACGAGCCGTGGCTGCACTTCCACGAGCGGCTGCCGTGGCCGATGGAGCTCTCCACCCGGGTCGACATCCTCGGCTCCGGTGACTCCTTTCGTAACCTCGAACACCGGCTCCGGATGATCCGGTCGCAACAGCTCGACTACGCCGAGCACGGCATCGACGCACCACCGGAGTTGGAGCGGCTGGCCAAGCGGGCACTGGTGATCGGCGACGAGATGACCACCGGCCTGCCGGTGGACTCCGCTCGGGCGCACGGCTGGCACCGGATCGCGGTGGGTGGGCGTACCCGGGAGGAGTGCCTGGAGCGGGCCCGCCGGTTGATCCAGCTCTACTCCCGCGAACTGCGCATCTCCCTGCAGCACCCGAAGAACCAGGACTGGCTGGCCCGGGAGTTCATCCCCGGCGAGCCCATCGCCAACACCGGCTATGTCCGGCGGATGCCGGTGCACCTGCTGGCGGCGGCGCTGCCGCAGGCCGCGTCGACTGTCGGCGACCGCCGCGGCGACCTGATCGGACGAACCGCCGGCACCTGCCGCCGGCCGGTCTTCCTCGACCTGCACTTCCCCATGGAGGTACGGGAACGCTCCGGCCTCGCGGTCTTCGTGGCCGAGCCGGGTGGTGGCAAGTCGACACTGCTCGGCGCGCTGGGCTACCTGGCAGCCCGGCGCGGCGTGCAGGTGACCCTGCTCGACCCGTCCGGCCCGCTGGCCCGCCTCTGCGCGATGCCGGAACTGCGGCCGTACTCACGGGTGCTCAACCTGACCGGCTCCGAGCACGGCACCCTGGCGCCGTACTCGTTGATCCCGACGCCGCTGCGCAGCGAGTTCGGTGCCGGTGCCGCCGGGGACCGGGAGTTCGAGATCTCGGTCTCCAACGCTCGGGCCGAACGCCGGATGCTGGTGCAGGACATCTGCATGATGCTGGTGCCGCCGCAGGTGGCCCGCGAGGCGTCCACCGCGACCCTGTTCCGGCACGCCGTACGCCAGGTGCCGGCCGAAGAGACCTCCACCCTGGACGACGTGGTCACCTGCCTCGCGCAGCTCGACGACGACGCCGGCCGGGAACTGGCCAACCTGCTGCTGGACACCGCCGAGATGCCGCTGGCCATGCTCTTCTTCGGCCGGCCGCCGGAGGGCCTGCTCGGCGCGGACGCAGCGCTCACCGTGATCACCATGGCCGGCCTGCGGCTGCCCGACCTCAAGATCGAGCGGGAGTACTGGTCGGCCGAGGAGGCGCTGGCCCTGCCGATGCTGCACACCGCGCACCGGCTGGCGGTCCGCCGCTGCTACGGCGGCTCGATGGCGTCCCGCAAGCTGGTGGGCCTGGACGAGGCCCACTTCATGGAGGGCTGGCGGTCCGGCCGCTCCTTCCTCGTCCGGCTCGCCCGCGACTCCCGCAAGTGGAACCTTGCCGCGCTTGTCGCCTCCCAGAACCCTCGCGACATCCTCGGCCTCGACGTCCAGAACCTGGTCTCCACCGTCTTCGTCGGCCGGATCGCCGAGGACGCCGAGATCGCCTCGGAGGCGCTGCGCCTGTTGCGGGTCCCGGTCGACGACGGTTACGAGGCGACCCTCGCCTCGCTCTCCACCGCCGACGCGACCTCCTCCCACCGGCTCGGCTTCCGCGAATTCGTGATGCGCGACGTCGACGGCCGGGTGCAGAAGGTCCGAGTCGACGTCTCCTACGTGGATGGACTCTTGGAGCACCTCGACACCACCCCCGCCGCCATCGCTGCCGCCGCCGGGGTGCTGCCGACCGTGCTGCCTGACCTGGAGGCATGACATGGCGAGGGCCCGGGCACGGATCACGGCGCTCCTCCTGGCGATCGGCGTACTCGCCGGTGCCACGATCAGCTGGCCAGGGCTCACCGCCACACCCGCGTACGCCGCTCCGGTCGCGTACCAGGCCCCCACCGACCTCTGCACCACGGAGGAATGGCAAGCCGACTTCCGCGCCTGCGTCGCCAAGCTCCACCAGGTCGCGGAGAGCGAAGTCACCTGCCTAAGTCCACCAACGCCTACCGCCCCGGATTCCGGGATCGCCGGCTGGTTCGCCTCACAGCCCGAAGCCTCCAAGCTACGAGGTCCAAAGGGCTATTACACAAACTATGGCTACGCCGGTTACAGCTACACCACCTACAAGATCGAGACTGGCTGCGCGACCACGCTGCTGCATCCGGACTACAAGTTCACCAACACCGTCGCCAACGGGGAATTCATGATCGCCACGGCGATCGTCGGCGCCTCGAACGCGTTGCGGGAACGCGCCTGGGATCCGGGGACGATGTGGGGCTGGGCGGATCCGCTTGTGGACCAGGCCACGAAGGCGATCTACCAGAAGGTGTTCAGCGTCTTCGGCATCATCACGCTCTGCGTGGTCGGCCTCTACCTGCTCTGGCGCTCACGCCAGAGCGACATGAGCAGCGCGATGACCACGGCGGGATGGGCGCTCGTGGTGATGGTGGCGGTCACGGCGCTGGCCGCCTGGCCGGTCAAGTCCGCGAACCTGGCCGACGGTGCGCTCATCTCCACCCTCGGCGTCGTACATGACGCCGTCGGGCCCGCTTCCAAGGACGTGCCGCCCGATCGCTGCGCCATGCCGAACCCGGATGCCTGCACCGACAAGCGCCCCCCTGCGGTGAGGGCGAGCGACACCGCCACGGAGGGCATGCTCTACCGGAACTGGCTGCGCGGCGTGCTCGGCTCGGCCGACAGCGAGACCGCCCGCAAGTACGGAGAGGCGCTCTACGACGCCAAGTCGTTGTCGTGGGACGAGGCGGAGAAGATCCGAACGAGCCCCGAGCTCCGCGAAGCCACCATCAACGCGAAGAAGCAGCAGTGGATGACGGTGGCGGCGCAGATCGAGCGAGAAGACCCGGAGGCGTACGAGTACCTGCAAGGTGTGCGGGACATGGACCGGGTCGGCGCGGGTTTCATCGCGGTGCTGGCCGCGCTGCTCTTCGCGATGTTCGATCTGACCGCCTCGCTGCTCGTTTTGCTCGGCTTCCTGATCTTCCGGTGGGCGGTGATCGCCGCACCGATCCTGGGCACTATCGGCCTGCTCCGACCGGCCAGCGCCGGTCTGCGCCGGCTGGGCAACGCGGTGGTGGCCGCCCTCTTCAACATCGCGATCTTCGGAACCGGTGCGGCGATCTACCTCTTCGCGGTGGACCTCATCATGAGCACGCCCACCCTGCCCGGCTGGCTCCAGGTGGTGCTTGTCTGGCTGTGCGGTGTGGTGGGCTGGCTGCTGTTGCGCCCGTATCGGCGGATCACCCAGCTCGGCGGCAAGGACAGCAGCGAGGCGGTCAGCTCGGCCGGCTCGTGGCATCGGCGGTTCTTCCGCGACATGCGTACGGCGGCCCGGCTCGATGTCGCCGAGCCGGGCGGCACCACCGAGCCCGCCATGGGACGGCGCCGCACTGTGATGGTGGAACAGCCGAAGGTGCGGCCGGAGGCGCGCCCGGACCCGGTTCCCAGCGGCGCCCCTCCCGCCGGCGAACGTTCGGAAAGCCGCGGAGCCAGCGACGACCGAGGCAAGAGCGAGGAACAGCCGCGTCCCGAGAAGCAGCCGGTCGCACCCCGGCCCAGGCGTCGGCAGCCCGCCACCTGGACGGAGCCGGATGTACCCGAGGAGAACCCGTCCTTCGCCATCTACCGTCCGGGTTCGGCTGAACGGACACCCGAGAAGCCAGCACCCCGGATCCGCGCCGAGGCTCGGTGACCGCAGTGCGGCGGGTCATCGAATTCCTGGTCACTCGGCTGCTGCGCTCCCGACTAGGGGTCGCCCTCGGCATTGCCGTACTGGTGCTCGGCGTGGTCGGTGCGGCCCGGCTGGTCGCCGGTCCTGCTGACCCGACGACCGGTTTGAGCAACCGGCCGTCTGAGCCGATCACCACGGTGCATCCGACCGCGGGCGACGACGGTGCGATCTCGACCACCACCACTCCGACCCCGGTGACCAGCCCTGGCGAGGCGAAACCGGAACAGGTCGCGAAACGTTTCGTGGTGGCCTGGCTCGGCGGATCGGGCCTGACCGCCGAGGACTGGCACGAGGGTCTCCGTCCGCTCTCCACTGCCACCCTGATGGACAAGCTCGCTGGTGCCGATCCGGCCGGCGTTCCGGCGGGTGAGATGACGGAGGAAGTGACCATCCGGCCGCGGAGCGAGACCTTCGTGGAGGCACTGATCGCGCTCGACAGCGGACGCCTCCGACTCGAACTGGTAGCGCCGCAGGGGCGGTGGCTGGTGGACGCCGTGGACTGGGAGCGGTCATGACCGATGCGAATCCTTCCCGCCGCCGACCGGTGCGGATCGGCGCGTTGGCCGCCGCGCTCACCGCGACGCTGGCGTTCCTGTGCTGCGCCGGGGGTGCCGGTGCCTTCTTCCTTACCGAGTTGGGCGGCGACGCGGCCGAACAGATCACGCCGGCGAGCCTGGAGTGCACCGGAGACTTCACGGTCGAAGTGACCGGCAAGATGCCCCGGATCCCGCAGTACGGGGAACGCCAACTCCGCAACGCCGCAGTGATCATCAAGGTCGGCCAGGACATGAAGGTGCCGGCCCGTGGCTGGGTGATCGCGGTGGCGACCGCCATGCAGGAGTCCCGGCTGCTCAACCTGGCCAACCGCACGGTCGCCGAGTCCCAGGACATCCCGCACGAGGGCGTCGGCGCCGACCACGACTCGGTAGGGCTGTTCCAGCAACGCGCGTCGTGGGGCACCGTCGCGCAACGAATGAATCCCGAGTACGCCTCTCGGAAGTTCTACGAGAAGCTGGTGGACCTGCCCGACTGGCAGAAGCTCCCGCTCACCGTGGCCGCCCAACGCGTGCAGATCAGCGCCTTTCCCGACGCGTACGCCAAGCACGAGGAACTCGCCGCCCGGATCGTCGATGCATTGGCCGGTGGCGCGGCCCGGACCGCCCTGATCGCCGGGCAGGAGGTGTGTGACGCGGCCGCGTCGGGTGAAATCGCCGCCTCCGGCTGGACCGCCCCGATTCCGGGTGGCGTCGGTTCCGGTTTCCGCACGGCGAGCCGGCCCGGTCACAACGGGGTCGACATCGCAGCCCCGAAGGGCACCCTCATCCGGGTCGCGGCCACCGGTCGGGTCCTGGTCTCCCGCTGCGACCCGGACTGGCGAGGCAGGCTCAGCTGCGACGTGGACGGTTGGCCGAACAAGGGTGGCTGCGGTTGGTTCGTCGATGTCCTGCACGCCCAGGGCATCGTCACCCGCTACTGCCACATGGTGAGTCGTCCTCGGGTCGCTGCGGGCGAGACCGTGGAGGCTGGTCAGGTGATCGGCGAGGTGGGCAGCAGTGGCAACTCTTCCGGACCGCACCTGCACTTCGAGGTGCACACCGATGGCGACCGCAGCAGCCGCAGCGCCATCGACCCAGTGCCGTTCATGCGGTCGAAGGGTGCTCCGCTCAAGGGCGCGGAGTAACCTTTCTGCGTCATGAGCGAGCCACTACCGGACCCGTTCGCCGATCAGCCGGACTGGGCACCGCAACCGCCCCGACCCGTGGAGATCGTTCCGGCGGCCGGCCGAGTGGACCTGCGCGGACAACGGGTGCTGGTCGGGCTGCCCGGCCTCGGCTGGCGAGGTGACCTGCGGGCCGACGAGAAGGTGGTGCAGAACAGCCGCACCTACGTGCCCGTCATACCCGAACACGAGTGGTATCGCGCCGAGTCCGACCAGGTGGAGGTCTTCGCTCCGCTGGTGCCCATCGAACGGGTCTGGGTCGAGACGATCAGCTCAGCGCCCAGCAAGCCGACTGTGGATGGCGGGGGCCTGCGGCTCGTCTCGCTGGATGCGCCGGCACACCGGCCGCCGACACCGGTCTTCGAGGCGGACTCGGTGGTCGGTCGTCGGGTGGTTCACCTGGTCGGCGGCGTTGAGCAGCGCGACCTGCGCGCGGTCACCGAGACCTACTCGGGTGCCGAGGGCGACATCTGCGTACGGGTCGCGCCGGAGGTGGAGTGGTACCGCTGGGCCTGGCGCGGCCAACCACCAACCACCTTGGAGGTTCCTGTGCATTTGTTGTGGCTTGAGTAGCCTAATTCTCCATCGTCCCTGAGCAGACTCGCCATTCTTCACCTAGCCGCGCAACAAATTTCCAGGATTGTCGATCATATTGCCTCACTCCATCGATGCGCGCCGAGAACAACAAATCTACTGTCACCTCAGCATTGTCACCGGCCTGCTCCACCAGGACAGCGCCCCAACTAACCGACATTTCCGTCTTGAAGCGCTCTTCGCGATCCGCTAGATCGCTCCTCAACTTGCGGATCTGCTCAAGTTCGGCCGTGTCCTTGCACGTGAAAAGTTCGGCGCGAACATCGTTTTGGTCCACGAGGAACGCCCGTAGATAGCTGTCCACCACCACTACCGGAGAGCTGCGGTCGGGAGTGGTGGCGCGGTCGTAGACGAGGTAGCCGACGACGCCACCGCCCAGACACATCGCCGCGAGCACTCCGGCGACCACCGCCAGCACCGTACGGACCCGCCGACGTGGTCGCTGTGGTGCTGGCGCGACGGTGGGCGGTGCCAGCTCCTCTGGCGGGGTCCGTTGCGCCGGTACGCGGGAGACCTGGGAACCGGCGGGGGGCGGCACTGATTCCACCCCCTGAGGCTATCGGCTGGAGGCTGCGGACCCAATGCCCCAGATTCAGCAGATCGTGACGGACCCCTGTCGACCGGTGAGATTCACGACAACACCGGCGCAGCACCGGCACGCGTCCCAGAGGTCCGGCGCTCGCTGGGATACCGTCGTCTCTGCTCGGCCGGGTGGGTGCCGACCTCGGTCGGGAGGAGGTGAACGCGGTGGGCGGTCCGAAGGTACGGGCCCTACGTGCCGCCGCGTTGCACCGTCGGGCCGCCGCGACGGTCGCGGCCGCGGCCACCAGTCTTGACGACACCCGACCCGCCCCGGCGGACCAGCGCCGCCAGTACGCCTTGGCCGAACGGTTGCGTACCGCTGCCGCCGTACTCGCACCGGGCTGGGCGGGCAACCCGCTGGACGGCATCGAGTCGACGACCCGTGCCGGGGAGGCTCCGCCGCCCTTCGTCCGGGTCGGCACTGCCGCGCCGTTGGACGATGCCCGCTTCCCCGCCCTGGTTCCGCTGCTCGGCACCGGCCACCTGACGGTGGACACCGACGCGCAGGACCCACGGGTGGCCGGCATGTTGCGGGGGTTGATGCTGCGGCTGGTGGCCGCGACACCGGCAGGGACGCTGCTGGTACGGGCGGTGGATCCGACCGGTGACGTGCTGGCGCCGTTCGGGGCGCTCGGTGACGCCGGGCTGCTGTCGCCGCCGGCCCGGGATGTCGCAGGGCTGCGTGCCCTGCTCGACGAGGCGGAGCGATGGGTGACGCCGGGCTCTACCGGGCCGCGCCGACATGACCGGATGCTGCTGCTGGTGCTCGCCGGGCTACCCGAGCGCACCGGAAACGACGAGTTGGCCCGGATCGAGTCCCTGGCCGAGCAGGGGCCGGCCGCCGGGTTGCACCTGGTGGTGGCGGGGTGGCCGACTGTGGACCAGGCTCCGCTGCCCCGGGCCACGGCACTGGCGATGCGCACCGGGTACGCGTTGCTGGGCGACGCGCCCGGCGCCGCCTTCGCCGCAGCCGGCTCCGACGGCGGGTTGAACTCGCCGGTGTTCGTCGAGCCGGACCCACCGGCCGGGCTGGTGGAGGAGGTGTGTCGGCGGCTCGCCGCGCAGGTCGAGGCCGGCACCCGGCTGTCCCTGGCGAGCCTGCTGCCCTCGGGTGAGGACGAGGTGTGGCAGGCGGACGCGACCGAGGGGATGAGCACCACGGTCGGTGACGCTGGCGGGCGGGCGGTGTCGCTCGGCTTCACCGAGTTGACGCCACACTGGCTGGTCAGTGGCCGGTCACGGGCCTGCCGGTCGACGTTTCTGACCACCGCGCTGCTCGGTCTCACCGCCCGGTACGGCCCGGACGAGTTGTCGTTGTACCTGGCCGATCTCGGCGAGGGCGAGTCGTTCGCGGAGTTCCTCCAGACCGAGCGCGACAGGTCCTGGGTTCCGCAGGTGCGGGCGGCGGCGATGGCTGCCGATCGGGAGTACCTGCTCGACCTGTTCGACCAGCTGACTGCCGAGGTCCAGCGACGGGCCGAGGCTTCCGCCCGCGCGGGCGGGCAGCGGTTCGCGGAGTTGCGCCAGCATCAGCGGCTGCCCCGCATCGTGTGCGTGGTGGACAATCTGCCCCTGCTGTTCGCCGAACGGGATCGGCTGACCGTCGACGCCGCCGCCCGGCTGGACACCTTGACCAGGACCGGTCGGTTGCACGGTGTGCACCTGGTCCTCGCCGGTGAGGCCGATCTGGGCCTGGGCGTACGCACCGAGGGCGGGCAGCGGGATTCGCTGCTCGGCCAGTTCCCGGTCCGGGTGGCGTTGCCCGGGGGCGGAGCGGTGCTGGAGCCGACGAACGATTCGGCGGCCGGGCTCCCGGCGGGCAGCGCGGTCGTCAACACCGCCGGTGGTCTGGGTGGGCCACGGGGTGCGATCCGCGGACACGAGCGGATGATCCGGTTCCCTGATCCGCAGGACGAACCGGAGGTAGTGGAGGGGCTACGGCACCGGCTCTGGTCGGCCCGTACGGAGGGTGCCGTCCCGCCGGTGGTCTTCGCCGGCTACGCCCGTCCGCAGTTGGGCAATGATCCTCGCTACCGGTCGGCCCTTGCCGGACGGTCGTTGGCGCCGGCGGCGCTGTTGGGGCGGGCGGTGGATGTCGCGCGGACCACGGCGGCGGTGCCGTTCGGGCCGGCCGCCGGTCGGAACCTCGCGGTGCTTGGTCCTCGACCCGACGGCAGCCGGCTGCTCTCCGTGGCCGCCCGCAGCACCGCAGCTCACCATCCGCGGGGTACGGCGCGCTTCGTGATCGCCGTACCGGATGTCGAGGCTCGGCCGGTGGCCGACGCGCTGGCCACCGAGTTGGCCGCGAGGCATCCGGTCGAGACGGTCGACCTGGCCGGGTTGGTGGCCGTGCTGGACGCCGGGGCGCCGGCCTACCTGGTGGTGTTCGGGCTGGATGTGGCGCCGGCGGAGGACCTGCCGCCGGCTCGACTGCGGATGGTGCTGCGCGAGGGGCCGCCGGCCGGGCAGCATCTGCTGGGCTGGTGGCGTACGGTGCCGTCGTTCGCGGCGCTGATCGCTGCCGAGGAGACGGTCGACAAGCTGACCGCCGTGGCGGTGGCGGGTGTGCCGGGTGCTCAGCTCACGCCGGTCTTCGGCCGGCCGGTGGAGTGGCGGCCGCGCCCCGATCGGGTGGTGCTCTGGGACGGCCCGGATGAGCAGGGGGTCGTGCTGGTGCCGTACGACGTGCCGGAGGGCGGGAA
This sequence comes from Verrucosispora sp. ts21, assembly GCF_002879555.1. Classification (NCBI taxonomy): domain Bacteria; kingdom Bacillati; phylum Actinomycetota; class Actinomycetes; order Micromonosporales; family Micromonosporaceae; genus Micromonospora; species Verrucosispora sp. ts21. The sequence continues at coordinate 133,984 of NZ_PNOZ01000002.1, forward strand.
GCAGGCATGACGATCAGCCAGGCGGGGACCACGCCCGTGCGTCCCGGTCGACAGCGGACGGCCGCCGCACCGACGCCCGAGGAGTCGCTGCCGACGGCGTGGGCGGACTATCTGGCCGCCGCCCGCCAACTCGACGGGGTACGCCGCGACGCGGCGACCGCCGCGAGCGAGCAGGCGCGCACGGTCCAGGCGGCCCGGGACGAGCTGGTCACGGTACGCACCCGCTTGGCGGCCCAGGAGGCCCGGCTGTGTGAGCTGGGCGTACCGCCGATCTCGCTGGCACCGACCCCGCCGGAACTGTCGGAGGCGGCCCGGTCGATGTCCGGTGGCCCGGCGGCGGTGCTCGCCTCGTTGCGGGAGGCCCGGCGGTGGGCGTACGGGGTCGACGACATCCTCGCCGCGCGTGGCCTGTCGCGGGTGGCGCACTTGTCGCCTCGCCCGCGCAACCTGCTGGTGTACGGCCCGCTGGGGCTGCTGGTTCCGTTGCTGCTGATCGCGATCTACCTGGCCGCCGGCACCGGTCCGGTGACCATCCTGGCTCTGGTGGTGGGGCTGCCCGGCCCGGCGGTCGCCTTCGGCGCGGGGTGGCTGGCGGTGGGGCGGCTGTTCCCGTCGCGGCCCGGGGAGCGGGTCGACCGGACTCCCCGGTTCGGTGCCCTGGCCTGCCTGATTCCGGCGGTGGTCGCCACCGCCGGCATCGTCCTGGCCATGCTGGCCACCTGACCGGCCGCCACCGCCCACAGAGCAGCGACGGCCCATCATCAGCGACGGCCAGTCAGCGTAGAAGGCCAGTCAGCGAAGGAGACCGGTCAGCGGGGGTGGATGAGCGCCATCGCCTCGGCACGGGACTTGGCGTCCCGTTGCAGGGTGCCACGCACCGCCGAGGTGATCGTCTTGGCGCCGGACTTCTGGATGCCGCGCATGGCCATGCACATGTGCTCGCATTCCAGGACGACCACCACCCCGCGCGGCGCGAGTCGGTCCATCAGCAGGTCCGCGATCTGCGAGGTGAGCCGTTCCTGCACCTGCGGGCGACGGGCGTACACCTCGACCAGCCGGGCCAGCTTGGACAGGCCGGTGATCCGCCCGTCCGGGCCGGGGATGTAGCCGATGTGGGCGCTGCCCCGGAACGGCAGGAGGTGGTGCTCGCAGAGGCTCATCACGTCGATGTCCCGGACCAGCACGAGTTCCTCGTGGTTGGCCTCGAAGGTGGTGGTGAGCACCGTGGCCGGGTCGACCCGCAGGCCGGCGAAGAGTTCGGCGTAGGCGCGGGCCACTCGGGCCGGGGTCTGCTGGAGCCCGTCCCGGTCGGGGTTCTCGCCGACCGCGATGAGGATCTCGCGGACCGCCTTCTCGATGCGGGCGAGGTCGATGATCTCCTCGACCGGTCGGCCGGTCAGCCGGCCGTTGACCAGCCGTGCGGCGATGTAGTCGAGGGTGTCGTCGGGTTCGGTTGAGGAGGCGGCCAGCCCCCGCTGCGGGGGGCTGGCCGCTGGGTCGTTGGTGCTCAGTGCATGCCGTCCGAGTTGTTGGAGTTCGGGCTACCGACGGTGGCCTGCGCCCCGTCGGCCTCGGCCTGCACCTTGAGCGCCTCCTTCTCGGCCGGGGTGAGTACCGGCGGCTCCGTGGAGGGCTGACGCTTGCCGAAGCCGTTGTACGGCGCCATCGGCGGCCGCTTGACCACGCGGGCGCAGATCCGGGCCATGTCGGCGGTGGAGAGGGTTTCCTTCTCCATCAGCTCGAGGACGATGTTGTCCAGCACGTCCCGGTACTCGACCAGGATTTCCCAGGCCTCGTCGTGGGCCAGTTCGATGAGTGCCCGCATCTCGCCGTCGATCTCGGCGGCGACGGCGTCGGAGTAGTCCCGCTCGTGGCCCATGTTGCGGCCGAGGAACGGCTCGTCGCCGCTGGTGCCGTACTTGATCGCACCGAGCTTGGAGCTCATGCCGTACTGGGTGATCATCGCACGGGCCAACGCGGTGGCCTTCTCGATGTCGTTGCCGGCACCCGTGGTGGGCTCGTGGAAGACGAGTTCCTCGGCAGCCCGCCCGCCCAGCGCGTACGCCAGGGTGTCGATCATCTCGGCGCGGGTCTGGGTGTACTTGTCCTCCGTGGGCAGCACCAGGGTGTGGCCCAGGGAGCGACCACGCGACAGGATCGTCACCTTGTGCACCGGCGCGGCGTGCGGCAGCGCCCAGGCGACAAGCGCGTGCCCACCCTCGTGGTACGCGGTGATCTTCTTTTCCTGGTCGCTCATCACCCGGGTACGACGCTGCGGGCCGGCGATGACCCGGTCGATCGACTCCTCGAGCGACTCGTTGCTGATCGCCCGCTGGTCCTTCCGCGCGGTCAGCAGGGCCGCCTCGTTGATCACGTTGGCCAGGTCGGCGCCGCTGAAGCCCGGCGTCCGCTTGGCCACCGAGTCGAGGTCGACGTCCGGCGTGAACGGCTTGCCCTTGGCGTGCACCCGCAGGATGGCCTTGCGACCCTCCATGTCGGGGGCGTCGACCGGGATCTGCCGGTCGAACCGGCCCGGGCGCAGCAGCGCCGGGTCGAGGATGTCCGGCCGGTTGGTCGCGGCGATCAGGATGACGCCGCCCTTGACGTCGAAGCCGTCCATCTCGACGAGCAGCTGGTTGAGGGTCTGCTCGCGCTCGTCGTGGCCACCGCCCATGCCGGCGCCACGGTGCCGACCGACGGCGTCGATCTCGTCGACGAAGACGATCGCCGGGGCGTTCGCCTTGGCCTGCTCGAACAGGTCGCGGACCCGGCTGGCACCGACACCGACGAACATCTCCACGAAGTCGGAACCGGAGATCGAGTAGAACGGCACCCCGGCCTCACCGGCGACCGCCCGGGCGAGCAGCGTCTTACCGGTACCGGGCGGGCCGAACAGCAGTACGCCCTTCGGGATCTTCGCGCCGAGCGCCTGGTACTTGCCCGGGTTCTGCAGGAAGTCCTTGATCTCGTGCAGTTCCTCGACGGCTTCCTCGGCCCCGGCCACGTCGGCGAAGGTGGTCTTCGGCGTGTCCTTGGTGATCATCTTCGCCTTGGACTTGCCGAAGTTGAGCACCCGGGAGCCGCCGCCCTGCATCTGCGACATGAAGAACAGCAGCAGCAGCACGAGCAGCACGATGGGCAGCAGGTTGACAAGCAGGCTGACCCAGATGCTGTCGGACGACACCTCGGTGTCGGCCGGCCCGGTGACCCGGTTGTTGGCCTTGGCGTCGAGGACCTGGTTCCAGACCTCGTTGCCGACCTCGTACGGGAACTGGGCCTCGATCAGCTTGGTTTTGGTCTTGCCGAACTCGGCCTCCTGGGCCAGCTCGAGTTGGATCGTCTGTTCCTTGTCCTGGAACACGACCTTCTCGATGCCGCCCTTGTTGAGCTGGTCGAGCGCGACTGAGGTGTCCACCCGGTGGTAGCTGGGACCAGAGGTGAACAACTGACTGAGCACAACGGCGCCGAGGATGACCAGGATGACCCAGAACACCGGTCGGCGGAAGAAACGCGTACGTTCCATGCTTTTGTCGAGCGCCGAGACGCCCGCATCCTCCTGATCGACGTCCTGACCGACTGTTGGGTGTCGCCGCCGGGGCGGCTGCCGTAGCCGCCGTGCGGGCCGGCCTCGACCCCGGGGCGCGAAATTGCCGCGCCACGGTCATTCGACGGTACACCGTGCGAGACGGATGTGAGCTGGCGAGCCCAGCACTTACGCGCACGGCGAACCGGGAGTCGACCGGCATGGTGGGGAGCGGAGTCCCCACCACCGAGCTCCACGGTAGCCAAATCACCTGAAAGCCCGCTGTATGTCAGACGGGGCGATTCGGCCGGGTGCGGGGTCAGCTGCGGGCGTACACCTCGGGCTTGAGGACGCCGACGTACGGCAACTCGCGGTACCGCTCACCGAAGTCGAGGCCGTACCCGACGACGAACTCGGTCGGGATGTCGAAGCCGACGTACTTGACCGGCACCGTCACCTTTACCGCGTCCGGCTTGCGGAACAGGGCGACCACCTCGACGCTGGCCGCCGACCGGGACTCCAGGTAGCGCAGCAGCCAGGAGAGGGTCAGCCCGGAGTCGACGATGTCCTCCACCACGACGACGTGCCGGCCGGCGATGTCCCGGTCCAGGTCCTTGAGGATGCGCACCACGCCGGAGGAGGTGGTGCCCTGCCCGTACGAGGAGATGGCCATGAAGTCCAACTCCGCGGGCGGACCCTGGCGGCCCAGGGCCCGGGCGAAGTCGGCCATGAACATGACCGCCCCCTTGAGCACACAGACGAGCAGCAGCCCGTCGGTGACGTGGGCGTAGTCCGCGGAGACCTGCTTGGCCAGTTCCGCGGTCTTCTCGCGAATCTGCGCCTCGGAAATGATCACGTGGTCGATGTCGGCGTCGTACCAGGAGCCGTCAGCCATGCCACTAGCCTGCCGTACGCCCTGGGTGGGTCGTCGGCGGGGCCGCCCCTTTCGTGGGACGACCCCGGGCGATTTTTGCGACGAAGCTGACCAATCACCTCAGTGGGGACCGGATCACCACCGGCGACCAGCGTCGGAGGGCTTCCAGTCGGCCGAGTCCCTGCTGTCGGCGGTCAGGCCGGCGGCCGAGGCGGAGGTGAGGACGACGAGGAGGAACAGCACGAAAAGGAACTCCATGGCGGCGCTCGCTTTCATAGTGTTTCTGGTGTTTTGTCGCCGCCGGTGCGCACCGACTGATACGAGTCTGCGCTTCGCGCCCCCGCACGAACAGTGGCAGGAATGCCACTGACCCTCGATTTCCCGCCACTGCTGCGGTTACCCTCGTCACATGCTTCACTCGGTGGCCGTACTGGTGCTTGATGGCGTCGCGCCGTTCGAGCTCGGCGTACTGGCCGAGGTGTTCGGCACCGACCGCACCGCCGACGGCCTGCCCGGCTACCGCTTCGACGTGTGCAGCCCGCAGGGCGCGACAGTGCGTACCTCGGCCGGTTTCCAGTTGGTGCCCAACGCCGACCTCGGCCCGATCGAGCAGGCGGACCTGGTGGCGGTTCCCGCACACCACGGCGACACCGCCGCGCACCCCGAGGTGCGTGCGGCGCTGCGCCGAGCCGCCGACCGTGGGGCGTACCTGTTCAGCGTCTGCACCGGGGCGTACCTGCTGGGCGAGGCGGGGCTGCTGGACGGCCGGGAGTGCACGACCCACTGGCGGCACGTCGACGAGTTGCAACGCCGACACCCCGAGGCGCGGGTCCGCTGCAACTCGCTCTACGTCCAGGACGGCAGGCTGCTCACCAGCGCGGGCACGGCCGCGGGCATCGACGCCTGCCTGCATCTGGTACGCCAGGAACACGGCTCGGCCGCCGCCACCCGGCTGGCCCGGCGGATGGTGGTACCCCCACACCGCGACGGCGGGCAGTCCCAGTACGTCGAGGCGCCGATCGCGAAGGTGCCGCAGGCCCCCACCCTGGAGCCGCTGCTGGAGTGGCTGATTCAGCGGCTGGACCGGCAGGTGACCGTCGACGAACTGGCGGCCCGGGTCGGCATGGCACCGCGCACCTTCGCCCGCCGGTTCCGCGCCGAGACGGGCACCACCCCGCACGACTGGGTGACCAACCAGCGGATCCTGCTGGCCCGCCGACTGCTGGAGGAGACCGGGCTGACCGTGGACGAGGTGGCCGACCGGACCGGTTTCGGTAACGCCGCCGCGCTACGTCACCACTTCACCCGCCGGGTCGGTGCCACCCCGAACGCCTACCGGGTCACCTTCCGCGACCGCGTTCCCGCCGGCTGACCTCAGTCGGGTGCGGGCAGCAGACGGTCGGCCTGGCGCACCACCCGTAGTCCGCCCGGCAGGTACGCCGCCCCCTGGCCCCGCCAGGCGGTGACCAGCGCGTCGAGCGCGGCGATGTGCCGGTGGGACAGCGCGGCCGGCGGTGAGCCCAGCTCGTGAGCCCAGGCGCGCAGCACCCGGCCGCGTACCGCACCGGCCAGGTCGGCCAGGGTCTTGGTCGCCAGCCCGCCGTCGGGGTGCCGCGCCGCGAGCAGCGCATCCCCGGCCAGTTCGTCCAGCACGGCGTTGTCGGCCGCCACCAGTCGGGCGGTCCGGGCGAGGTTGTCGACGACACCGGGGCCGAGTGTCTCGACCAGCGCCGGCACCAACTGGGCCCGGACCCGGGATCGGGCGTACGCGGGGTCGAGGTTGTGCGGGTCCTGCCACGGCGTCAGGCGCAGCGCCGCGCACGCCGCCCGGGTCTGCTCGCGGCTGATCTCCAGCAGTGGCCGGACCAGTGGCACCCCGCCCAGATCCCGGCGTACCGGCATCCCGGCCAGCCCGCGCGGGCCGGCACCCCGGGCCAGCGCGAGCAGCACCGTCTCGGCCTGGTCGTCTCGGGTGTGCCCGGTGAGCAGGGCAGCGGCGCGATGCCGCCCGGCCGCCTCGACCAACGCCTGGTAGCGGGCCTCGCGAGCCGCCGCCTCGGGGCCACCGGGTCGGCCGGCCACCTCGACCCGGACCACCTCCACCGGCGACAGACCGGCTTGTTCCGCCCAGCGAGCCACCGCCTCGGCCCGCTCGGCCGACCCGGTCTGCAACCCGTGATCGACGGTCACCAGACCGGCCAACCGACCCGATCGGGGCGCGACGAACGCTGCGGCGGCGGCCAGTGCGAGCGAGTCGGCGCCCCCGGAGCAGGCGACCAGCACCGGCCCGTCCGCCGGCAGTTCGGCAAGCGCCCGACGAACCGCGACCCGGATCGCGGCGACGGACGGGGAGATCGCGGCCATCGTCGCCGGCTCAGTCGGCGGGCGGCTTCGGCCCGACCGGGCCGTGTACCCGAGCCACCCAGGCGTCGGGTTCGCTCAACTCGCTCAGCCGGGGCAGGGTCAGTGGCGATTCGAAGATCCGGTTGAAGCCGGCCATGCCGACCCGCTCGACCACCGCGTGCACGAACTTGCGGCCCTCGGCGTACTGCCGCATCTTGACGTCCATGCCGATCAACCGGCGGACGGTCTTCTCCACCGGGTTGCCGGCCTCCCGGCGCCGGTTGAAGCCGGCCCGGATGCGCTCGACGCTCGGGATCACCTGCGGGCCGACACCGTCCATCACGAACTCGGCGTGCCCCTCGAGCAGGGTCATCAGCGCGGTCAGCCGGTCCAGCACCGCCCGTTGCCCGGGCGTCTGCACGATGTCCAGCACGCTGGAGCGGCCCTGCGGGTTGCGCACCACGTCAGCCAGGGTGCCCATGCCGCGACGCAGCCGGTCGAGCAGATGCTCGCTGCCCTGCGCGGCATCCACGAACGCCTGCACCTCGCCGAGGAAATATCCCCGCATCCACGGCACCGCGGTGAACTGCGTACGGTGGGTCACCTCGTGCAGGCAGACCCAGAGCCGGAAGTCGCGGGGGTCGGCCTGAAGCTTGCGCTCCACCTCGACGATGTTCGGCGCGACCAGCAGCAACTGGCCCGGATCGGCCGAGAAGACCTCGTACTGGCCGAGCACCCGGCCGGAGAGGTACGCCAGCACGGTGCCCGCCTGCACCCCGGTCACCCGGGAGCCGACCGCCTCGGTCAACGCGCCGGGCTGCTTGTCCGAGGCCAACCGACCGACCAGCGGCGTGATCACCTCGCGCAGGCCGGCGACGTTTGTGGCGGCCCAGTCCCGCCGGTCGACCACCCGCACCGGCGGATGGGCCACCTGCGAGGTGAGCCCGGTGTAGTCGGCCACGTGCCCGGCCGCCTCGTCGGTCAACCGGCGCAGCTCGGCGACCACCTCGGTGGCCTCGTCGTACGACACCCGAGGGCCGGTCTTGCCCAGGGCCCCCGCGGTCGCAACGGCCAGATCCCAGTCCACGAACTGCGCCATGCCACCCACCGTACCCGCGCCGGCACACCCGTCCACGCCCTCGACGGCGGTACGGGTCAGCGGCAGCCGCAGGTGGCCAGGGCGGCGGCGATCCGGTCGAGTGCCCCACGGGCCGGTTCCATCCCGTCGGCCGGGACCCGATCGGTGAGCACGGCGAAGGTCAGTGGTCGACCTTCGGCCGTCGTCACCACTCCCGCGATGGCGTGCACACCGGTCAACGTGCCGGTCTTGGCGCGGACCGTCCCGGCCCCGGCGGCGGTGCCGGGCACCGAGCCGTACCGGTCGCGCAGCGTGCCCGACCAGCCGCCGACCGGCAGCCCACCGAAGATGCCGCCCAGCTCGGGGTGGTCCGGGCTGGCCGCGAGGGCCAACGTCTCGGTCAGCAACGTGGGACTGATCAGGTTCCGCCGGGACAGGCCACTGCCGTCGGCGAGGGCCAGGCCCTCGGTCGGCAGGCCCAGCTCGGACAGCACCTCGGTCATCGCCGAGGCGGCACCGGCGAACGAGGCCGGGCGGCCACGCGCCAGGGCGACCTGGCGGGCCAGCGCCTCGCCGATGATGTTGTCGCTGTCGCTGATCATGATGTCGACCAGCCGGATCAGTGGCGGCGACTGCACCACGCCGAGTTGCGCACCCGGGCCGGTGGCGCCGACCGGCGCACCGCTCGCTTCGGGCGCATCAGTCGCTTCCGTCGAGCCAGCCGGGGGTGCCGGCGCGGTGCCGCTGCGTACCTCGTTCTCCGGAACGCCGAGCAGCCGGGCGAACGTCCGCCCGGCGGTGAGGTCCGGCTGGCTGACCCGCTCGGCCCAGCCCTGGCCGGCCTTCGGATCCTTGCGGGCACCGTCGAGCATCAACGCGGTCATCTGCGCGCCGTATCCACCGGTGGGGATGTCGTCGTCCCAGCCCGGCTCCAACCGCGGCCCGGAGTAGAGCGAGGAGTCGACGACGACCCGGGTCGGCGCCATCCCACCCAGCGCGGTACGCACCTGCTCGGCGAGGTCCTTCAGGCTTGCGGCGCCGGGGTAGAAACCCTTGGCGCCCGCCGCCAGGGTGGGATCTCCGCCGCCGACGAGCACCACCTCGCCCGGTCGCGCGCCGGCCACGGCTGTGGTCGGGATCCGGTATCCCGGGCCGCGAGCGGTGAGCACGGTCACCGCGGTCAGCAGCTTCGTCACCGACGCCGGCACGGTGCCCGTACCGCCGCCCCGCTCGAACAACTGCTGGCCGGTCAGCGCGTCGGTCACCGACACGTGGACCCGACCGCCAAGCGCGGTGTCGGCGATCAGCGGGTCGAGCACGGCGCGCAGCCCGTCGGTGGCGGGCGTCGGCGCGCCGACGTCGGTGCCGGCCAGCACCGCTACCGGCGACGGTTCCGGCGGCTCGGCGCTCGGCGCGGCGGGGTCGTCGGCCAGCCAGCGTTCGACCGGACCGGGACGCACCACGACGAGGCCCACCACGGCCAGCACCAGGACCAGCACCGCGGCGAGCAGCACCGGCAGCCGGCGGCGCGACGTCGGTCGGGGCTGCTCGGGAGGTACGCCGGACGGCACGCTCGGTCCGCCGCCGACACCGGGCGGCGGTGGGCTGGAAGCCCTGGTCGGGCCCGCCCCTGCGCCGACCGTCAGCGGCTCGGTCCGTTCCGCATCCCGCAGCGGTTCGCCGGTGGGGGGACCGGTCGGCGCGGCCGGTTGCGGCCGGAGGACCTGGGCCTCGGGCACCGGTACCCGCCCGGCTGCCGGTTTCGGGGGTGGTTGGCGGGAAACGCCGTCACCTGCGTCGTCGGGTCGATAGTGTGAATCTTCCCTCCCCACGACCCCCTCCTCCCCGCCCGGAACCGGCCTGGGTGACACTACTTCGGTCCGAAGACTATGCGGCGGCCGGAGTATGCGGGTGGGTATTCGCCTGTCCGGGGGTGCGGCCGCCGGTTCCGTCAAGCCAGCGTGGGCGAATGAGGAGCGTGCAGATGGATTTCGACGTCACGGTTGAGATCCCGAAAGGTCACCGCAACAAGTACGAGGTGGACCACGTGACCGGCCGGATCAGGCTGGACCGCACCCTCTTCACCTCCACGCAGTACCCGGCCGACTACGGCTTCATCGAGGGCACCCTGGGCGAGGACGGCGACCCGCTGGACGCGCTCGTGCTGGTCCCCGAACCGACCTTCCCGGGCTGCCTGATCCGCTGCCGCACCATCGGCATGTTCCGGATGACCGACGAAAAGGGTGGCGACGACAAGGTCCTCTGCGTGCCGTACGAGGACCCGCGGCAGGAGCACCTGCGCGACATCCACCACCTCGGCGAGTTCGACCGGCTGGAGATCCAGCACTTCTTCGAGGTGTACAAGGACCTGGAGCCGGGCAAGTCGGTCGAGGGCGCGACCTGGGTGGGGCGTACCGAGGCCGAGGCCGAGATCCAGGCGTCGTACCGGCGGGCCCGGGAGGCCGCCGAGCGCGGCGAATCCACGCACTGACGGACGTTTCGACAGCCCGGGGCCTGCTCAGCCGAGCAGGCCCCGGGCTCGTTCGTAGAGGCCGAGCACGGCGCAGGCGATCGGCACCACGGAGACCACCAGCGCGGTGTCGGTGAGGTCGGCGAGGCGACCGAGGTACGGCGAGACCGGCCGCCGGGCGTACGTGGTGCCGCCGGCCACGATCAGCAGGGCGACCAGCAGTCCACCGGCTGCCAGGAGCAGGTGACCCCGCTCCCCCGCCGCACCGGCCAGGTTCGCGCCGAGGAGCAGGTACCCGGCCAGCCCGGCGAGCACGGGTGGCATTCGGTGGCGTACCGCCACGAACAGCCGGGCCCGCAGCAGCAGCACCGCCGAGGTCACCGCGACGAGCAACCGGCTCGCGGTGTCCGCGCCGCTGAGCACCAGCGCGGCGGCAACCGCCAGCAGGCCGTGCCCGATCAGCATCCCGGTCAGCATCTCCTCGGTGCGGGCCACCGCCGCGTACACCCGGCTGCGGTCGGGGAGGTCCCGGACCCGGTCCGCGTCGTCCGGCGAGCCGGTGGGCAGGGTGATCGGCGGCAACGGGACCTTGCCCAACCGGATGGCCAGCAGCGGGACGGCCCCGATCCCGAAGGCCAGCACGCAGAGCAGCACGGCCGCGGTGCCGGCCGGGTGAAGCCACAGGCCACCGACGGCGGCAGCGGCACCGACCGCGCCGACCACCACGCCGGCCACGAAGATCCGTAACCGGGTGGCCACCCCGAGCAACCCGAGCACCGAGGCCAGCAGCAACGCCACCGAGGCGGCCAGCAGTTCCGCAGCGCCGATCCAGCGCAGCGGACCGAAGGGGCCGACCGGGTCACCGGAGCCGACGGCGAGCGCACCGGCGGCTGCGGCGTACGGCAGCGCGTACCCACCGAGGGTGGCCCCGGCCGGGCCGTCTCCCTGCGCCCGGGACAGCACCGTGCCCGCCAACACGAGCAGTGTCGCCATCAGGGCCGCCGCGAACCAGCCGATCGGATGCTCCGGACCGCCGGCCAGAAGGGCGAGCAGGCCGACGGCGAGCGGGACCGCCGCCCCGCCCAGTGCGGCGGCCCGGGTGGCTCGGGGCGACCAGGCACCACCACGACGACGGGCACCGTCGGCGATCGCCTCGACCACGTCGTCGTAGTCAAGTTCGGGCCACTGCACGCTGGCCGGCACCAGGTGCAGCATCTCCCCGTCGCGGACGCCCTGGGCGAGCAGCGCCTGCCCGGCCGTCAGCGCGGTGCCGTCGGCCCGTCGCAGCAGCCAGCCGCCGTGGCGCTCCCCGTCGTCCGCCAGCCCTTCGCCCGCGTGCCGGAGCACCTCCGGCAGCAGTTCGGCGAGCGGCACATGCTCCGGCAGGGCCACGTCGACCCGCCGCTGAGGCGTGCTGACGGTGATCCGGGTCAGCCCGACTGTCATCGACCGGCCTCCATGCTGAGTGGGGCGACGGCTGCGCGAACGGGAGCACTTTACCTACGATGAGCCAGCTTCGGGTCACCGAGCGCGGTCAGGAGGTCGCGTGTCCACTGTCGTCATCCGGCGGCCGCCCCGGCGTCCGGCACCGCAGATCCCGGTCGGTGAGCTGCCGGTCGAGGCACCACCGGAGATACCCGCCGTCACCGGTGGACGTTGGCACCAGATGTTGATGGTGCTGCCGATGCTCGGCGGCACCATCGCCATGGCCATGATGTTCGGCCGGGGCGGCGGCGCCTACTCGTACGTGGTGGGGGCCATGTTCGGGCTCTCCTCGCTGGCCATGCTCGTCACCAGCTGGGGCAGCGCCTCGGGCAGCCCCCGCAAGTCCGAGATGATGGCGGCCCGCCGTGAGTACCTGCGACACCTGGCGACGTTGCGGCGGCAGGTGCGACAGGCTGCGGCGCAACAGCGCACCGGGCTCTGTTACCGGCACCCGGACCCGGGGCTGCTCTGGTCGACGGTGGACAGCCACCGGGTGTGGGAACGCCGGCCCACCGACCCGGACTTCGCCGTCGTCCGGGTCGCGGTCGGGCCGCAGACCCTGGCCACGCCGCTGATTCCACCTGTCACCCGCCCGTTGGAGGAGTTGGAGCCGATGACGGCGGGCGCGCTGCGCCGGTTCCTCGACGCGTACTCGGTGGTGCCCGACCTGCCGGTGGCGCTGTCGCTGCGCAGTTTCGCCCGCGTGTTCGTCCGGGGCACGCCGGCCGGGAACACCGGCTCGCCGGCCGCGCAGGCACTGGTCCGGGCGATGCTCACCCAACTCGCCGTCTTCCACGCGCCGGACGAACTCCTCGTCGCCGTCTGCGCCGGGCCGGAACGCCGCGACCGCTGGGAGTGGACCAAGTGGCTGCCGCACGCCCAGCACCCGACGCGCAGCGACGCCCTCGGTCCGGTACGCCTGGTGACCAGTTCGGCGATGGAACTGGAGCGTCTGCTCGACGAGGTGCTGGCCAGTCGGCCCCGGTTCAGCCCGGCCGGGCCCGCCACGGACGGCCCGCACCTGGTGGTCGTGCTGGACGGCGGTGACCTCACCGGTGCCACCGAACTGGCGGGCGACGGTGGCATCGACGGGGTCACACTGATCGATCTGGACACTCCGCCGCCTCGGCTGCTCGACCGGTTCGCGCTGCTGCTGGAGCTGCGCGAGGGCCGGCTGCACTCGCATTCGGCGGACGAGGCCGCCGAGGTCGGCACCGCCGACGCTCTGAGCATCGTCGAGGCCGAGGCGGTGGCCCGCCGGCTGGCACCGTTGCGGCTGGCCGCCGCCACCGGCGGCAAGGATGCGGCGCCCGGTGTCGAGCCGGGTCTGCCGGAGCTGCTCGGCCTCGGCGACCCGGCGGGCTTCACCGCCGAGCAGGGTTGGGCCCCCCGGTCGGCCCGCGAGCGTCTGCGGGTGCCGCTCGGGGTCGGCGTCGACGGCGGTGCGGTCGAGCTGGACCTCAAGGAGTCGGCGCAGGACGGGATGGGCCCGCACGGCCTGCTCATCGGCGCCACCGGCTCGGGCAAGTCCGAGTTGCTGCGTACGTTGGTGCTCGGGCTCGCCGCCACCCACTCGTCGGAACAGCTCAACTTAGTGCTCGTCGACTTCAAGGGCGGCGCGACGTTCGCCTCCTTCGACCGGCTGCCACACACCGCAGCGGTGATCACCAACCTGGCGGACGCCCTGCCGCTGGTGGACCGCATGGTCGACGCGATCAACGGCGAACTGGTCCGGCGGCAGGAGCTGCTGCGCCGGGCCGGCAACTTCGCCAGCCTGCGCGACTACGAACGGGCCCGGGCGGCGGGCAGTCCGCTGGCCCCGCTGCCGTCGCTGCTGTTGATCTGCGACGAGTTCTCCGAACTGCTCTCCGCCAAGCCCGACTTCATCGACCTCTTCGTCCAGATCGGCCGGTTGGGCCGCTCCCTCGGCGTGCACCTGCTGCTCGCCAGCCAGCGGTTGGAGGAGGGCCGGCTGCGCGGGCTGGACACCCACCTGTCGTACCGGATCGGTCTGCGGACCTTCTCCTCGCTGGAGTCGCGCACCGTGCTCGGGGTGCCGGACGCCTACGAACTGCCCCGTACGCCGGGGCACGGTTATCTGCGCTTCGGCACCGAGCCGTTGCTGCGGTTCAAGGCCGCGTACGTCTCCGGGCCGGTGCGGCGGCGGGGGACGTCGGCCTCGGCGGCAGGTCCGGACCGGCCCCGGTTGCTCACCTTCTCCACCCACTTCACGCCGGCTGCGCAGCCGCCCGTCCTGGCCGTCACCGCCGAGCCGGACGAGGAAACCGGTCAGACTCTGCTCGACCTGCTGATCGGCCGGCTCACCGGGCAGGGTCCACCGGCTCACCAGGTGTGGTTGCCACCGCTGGACGGCGCCCCCGCGCTTGACGAACTGGTCGGGCCGCTCACGATCGATCCCGGCCGGGGCCTGACCTTCGGCAATCCGGAGCTGCACGGCGCCCTTCAGGTGCCGGTGGCGGTGGTCGACAAGCCGTACGAGCAGCGTCGTGACCTGCTCTGGTTGGCGCTGGACGGCGCGGCCGGCCACGTCGCGGTGGTCGGCGGTACGCAGAGCGGCAAGTCCACCGCACTCCGTACGCTGATCTGCGCTCTGGCCCTCACCCACACCCCGGCCGAGGTGCAGGTCTACTGTCTCGACTTCGGCGGTGGCGGGTTGGCGGCGGTACGCGACCTGCCGCACGTCGGTGGGGTGGTCGGGCGGGCCGATCCGACAGGCGTACGCCGCACCGTGGGTGAGATGGCCACCCTGCTGGCGGAGCGGGAACGCGCCTTCGCCGAATCCGGGGTCGAGTCGGTGGCCGCCTGGCGGCAGCGCCGAGCCGCCCGACTCGCCGGCGGGTCGGCCGAGGGTGACCGGTTCGGTGACGTCTTCCTCGTCGTCGACGGCTGGGCGACCCTGCGCGGCGAGTACGACGACCTGGAACCACTGATCACCGATCTCGCCACCCGGGGCCTGTCGTACGGGCTGCACGTGGTGGCGACCGCGGTGCGCTGGCTGGACTTCCGCCCCGCCATCCGGGACCTGTTCGGATCCCGCCTGGAGTTGCGGCTCGGTGACCCGTCCGACTCGCTCGTCGCCCGGCGCGCGGCGGCCGACGTGCCGGAGCAGACGCCGGGGCGCGGCATCACCGCCGCGAGTCTGCACTTCCTCGTCGCGTTGCCCCAGTCCACCGGCTCCGATACCGCTGCCCTGGTGAAGCAGATCGGCGGGGCCTGGTCCGGGCCGTCCGCTCCCCCGGTGCGGCTGCTACCGGCGGTGCTGCCGTACGCCGATCTGGATCGCGACGCCGCCACCGGGTTGCGCATCCCGATCGGGATCGCCGAGGCGGACCTGCGCCCGGTCGTGCTCGACTTCACCACCGAACCGCACTTCGTGGTCTACGGCGACGCCGAATGCGGCAAGTCGTCGTTCCTGCGTGCCCTGGCCAGCACGATCGTCAGCAGGTTCACGCCGGAGCAGGCCCGGGTGATCCTGGTCGACTACCGGCGCAGCCTGCTCGGCGTGATCGAGGAACCCCATCTGATCGGGTACGGCACCACCGCCGCACACACCACCGACCTGGTCGAGTCCGCCGCCGGTTACATGCAGGGCCGGATTCCCGGTCCCGATGTCGGCCCGGCCCAGTTGCGGGACCGGTCGTGGTGGTCCGGCCCGGAGTTGTTCGTCCTGGTCGACGACTACGACCTGGTGGCCAGCGGGCCGGCGAACCCGCTGCGGTCACTTGAGGAGCATCTGCCGCACGCCCGCGACGTCGGGTTGCACCTGGTGCTGGTCCGTCGCTGCGGTGGCGCCGGCCGGGCGCAGTACGAGCCGATCGTCCAACGGCTACGCGAACTGTCCACCTCGGGCCTGGTGATGTCGGGCAGCCCGGACGAAGGCGCCCTGGTCGGCCCGGTACGGCCCGGTCCGTTGCCCGCCGGGCGTGGCCGACTGTTCACCCGACGGGAGGGCGTACGGCTGGTCCAACTCGCGTACTTGCCGCCACAGTGACGTCGAGTATCGCGAACGTCCCTGGAAACGGGACGGAACCGGTAATCTCCGATCGTCATGTCTGCTGCGACCGAACGGCTGAGAATGTGACAAGGGTGCGGCACAGTCGCCCGCCGGGGCCTCGACGGCTGGCCGGCCGGGCGCTGCTCGCTGCGGCGGCCACCGCCGTGTCGGCTGTCGCTGCGGCGGTGCCGGCTGCCGCCGTACCGGCGAACCCGAGCGTCACCGTGCCGGTGGCGTACGCGCCCGGCGACGTGACCGACCGTGCCGACCAGATCCGCGACGAGCAGTGGCAGCTCGACAAGCTCGGTGCCCGGACCGCCTGGCGCACGTCGACCGGCCGGGGCGTGACAGTGGCCGTGATCGATTCCGGGGTGGACGGTTCGCACCCGGATCTGGCCGGGCGGGTGCTGCCCGGCATCGACCTGGTCTCGCCGGACGGGGCGGCCGAACCGGATCCGGTCGGGCACGGCACCACCGTGGCGGGCCTGATCGCCGGGCGCAACGACGACCGTCAGGGCGTGGTGGGGCTGGCCCCGGACGCCCGGATCCTGCCGGTACGGGTGCTCGACGAGGAGAACCGCTACGACGACGCCCTGATCGTCGCCCAGGGTGTGCGGTGGGCGGTCGACAACGGCGCTCAGGTCATCAACCTGTCACTCGGCGGCAGCGGGGACAGCCCGGCGCTGGCCGCCGCCATCGACTACGCCTTCGCCCGGGACGTGGTGGTCGTCGCCTGCACCGGCAACCTGGCCACTTCACCCGACGCGAAGGTGTGGTACCCGGCCCGGGAGCCGGGCGTGATCGCGGTCTCCGGGCTGGAACGGTCCAGCAACAACCTGTGGAGCGGCGCGATCACCGGCCGGGCCACCGTGCTGACCGCGCCGGCCAGCGGTCTCGTCGGCGCCCGGTCCCCCGCCGGCTACTGGCGGGTGCAGGGCACCAGCTTCGCCGCGCCGCTGGTCGCCGCCACCGCCGCCCTGGTCCGGGCCCGCTATCCGCAGATGTCCGCCGGCGACGTGGTGAACCGTCTGCTGGTCACCGCCAAGGACATCGGTCCCACCGGCCGCGACGACCGGTTCGGCTACGGCCTGGTGGACCCGATCGCGGCGCTGACCGCGGATGTGCCGCTGGTGCAGCACAACCCGTTGGACGACAACGAGACACCGGGAATCAGCGGGTTCGGCCCGGCACCGGGCTCGATCCCCACGCCGGACCCGGACGCCGAACAGCTCGGCTTCACCGCGCCGCAGCAGGAGACCCGCTGGCGGGCTCGGGCGGCGGGCGCGCAGGACAGCAGCGGCACGGATCGGCTCTGGATCGGCTCGGCGATCCTCGTCGCCCTGGTCACCGGCGCCCTGCTCATGGTGCGTCGGTTCCGGCAGTCGCCCCGCTGACCGTCGACGAATTCGTCCGATCCCCGGTAGCGGACCCGGTGGTGCGGGTACAACGATCGCCGTGGGCAGCGATCGGCGTAGTCTCCCGCCTACCTCATGGCGACAGCGACGGCTGCCTGTGGTCGGCGCGACACCGTCGGGCCGTACGCCGGCGGTCAGCCTGCTGACGTTCCTGCCGTTCGCCCTGCTCACCGGGTTGGTGCTGGGTGGTTGGGCACCACTGCACCGGCTGGACGTGACGGTGACCGAGCACCTGCACGGGTACGCCGTCGCCCATCCGCTCTGGGTCCGGGTGATGAGCGTCTGGACCGACGCCTTCGCACCGATGCCGCTGCGCGTCGCGGCGCTGTTCCTGGTGCTCTGGTTGGTGCGCCGCGGCGCTCGACGGCTCGCGGTCTGGGTCGTCACCACAATGGTGGTCGGCGGTCTGCTCGGGCCGCTGCTGAAGCTGCTGGTCGGCCGGACACGACCGGATCTGCCGGATCCCGTGGCGGAGGCGCCCGGTCTGGCCTTCCCGTCCGGGCACGCGCTGAACGCGGTGCTCGCCGCCGGGGTCCTCGTGGTGGTGTTCCTACCTCGGCCGTCCACGCCGGCCCGAGCAGGTCAGCCCGAGACCGGGGCCGGGCCGGGTGCCCAGGCGGCGGTCTGGCTCGGCGCGCTGTTGATCGCCCTGGTCACCGGCTTCAGCCGGGTCGCCCTCGGCGTGCACTGGAGCAGTGATGTGCTGGCCGGCTGGCTGCTCGGGTTGACGGTGGTCATCGCCAGCACCGCCGCCCTGGGCGTGTGGCCCCGGGCAGCGTCGCCGCGGCGAAGTCCGGCACCGCACCGTTGAGCGTCAGGTGCACTCACCGGTGTCGACGCCCCGGGTACGCTGCGCGCCCTCCAGGGCCACCGGGCGGGCTTCGGCGGCGGTCACCGCGAAGCCGGTGTTCGGGTCGTCCGCCGCCGCCGCGAAGATCACCCCGAGGACCAGCCCGTTCGAGGAGACAAGCGGCCCGCCGGAGTTGCCGCTGCGCACCAGCGCCCGGATCGTGATGATCTCCCGGGTCACGTTGCCGGAGGAGTAGATGTCCGGCCCGGTGATCCGGTCGACGTCGCGGACCCGCGCCGACTGGGCGTTGTACGGCCCGTCCAGCGGGAACCCGAGCACGATGGCGTCCGCGCCGGTGGACGCGTTGCCGGCGGCGAACCGCATGGAGGGGCCGGGCAGCCCGGGCACGTACAGCACGGCCAGGTCGCGGTTCGGGTCGTAGACGACGACCTCGCCCTCGTACCGCTCGCCGCGCAGTTCCACCGCCACCGAACGGGTGCCGGCGACCACGTGCGCGTTCGTCATCACCCGGTCGTCGGCGTACACGAAGCCGGAGCCCTCGATGCGGCGGGAGCAACTCGGTGCGGAACCGAGCACCTTGACCACGGAGCGCTGACCGCTGGCCACCACCTCGGAGCCGGCCAGCGCCGGGTCGGGCGGCTCGACCTGCCGGGCCTGGGTACGCCGCAGGCCGTCGAAGACGTCCGGGAACCCGTTCGTGTCGACGGTGTCGCGCAGCGCGGTGGAGAGCTGCTGCGCCTGGTCGGGCAGCACCCGGTCGACCACGTTGAGCAGGGCGCTGCTGCGTACCGAGGCGGCCAGCCAGGGCAGCGACGAGGAGCCGAGCGGCACCGCGACGAGCCAGGCCACCAGCAGCACCGCGAAGAGTGAGACGAAGGCGCCGCCGACGTCGTCTACCCGGCGGGCCACGTCATTGTTGATGGTTCGACGCAGGTGCGAACCGAGCCATCCGGCGAGTGCCTGACCGATCACGGCCAGTCCGAAGATGGCGGCCAGCGAGATCAGCACCCGGGTGCCGCTGTCGACGAACTGCTGGGCGAACATCGGCCCGATCTGGAGCCCGATCAGGGCACCCAGGAAGAACCCGGAGAACGACAGCACCCCGATGACGAACCCCTGTCGGTATCCGCTGATCGCGAACACGAGCATGAGCAACAGCAGGACGAGATCCACGGCCGACACGGCTCAAGCGTACGGGCCGACAGCTCGCGGAATGACGATCGCTAGCGGAAGGTGACCGTCCGATCAGCGCATCGCGCTCTCGTCGACGTCGTCGGTGCCGGCCGAGGGAGCGGGCGTCGCCTCGGTCGGCGGCAGGTCGATCACCCGGTTGTGGGACCACGGCCGGCTCCACCCGCCCATGTCCAGCAGACCCGACAACACCCCCGCGGTGAATCCCCAGACCAGCATCCCGCGTACGGAGAACGCCGGGCCGATCCAGCCGCTCGGGTGGCGTACCTGCATCCGGTTCTCCGGGTCGACCAGTTCGACGATGGGCAGCCGGGCGACGTGGGCCACCTCGGCCGGCTCCCGCGCGTGCACCGGGTGCGGGGCGTGCCACCAGGCAAGCACCGGCGTGACCACGAAGTCGCTGACCGGGATCCAGAGTCGGGGCAGCTCGGTCAGCAGGGTCACGCTGCCGACGTCCAGCCCGACCTCCTCGTTGGCCTCCCGCAGTGCGGTCGCGGCGGCGTCGGCATCCTCCGGGTCGGCGGCACCGCCGGGAAAAGCGGGCTGGCCGGCGTGGTTGCGCAGCGTCGCGGCCCGTTGGAGGATCAGCACGTCCGGGCCGGTCTCACCCTCGCCGAGCAGCACCAGCACGGCGCTTTCCCGGCCGCCGTGCTCCGGCGTACGCAGCTGGGTGAAGTCCTCGATGCGGGCGGTGTCGAGGCGGGCCAGCAGTGGTTGCAGCCAGGCCGGCGCGCGGCGGGCCGTCTCCGGTGGCTGACTCATCGCGCCACCTCGCTCACGCTCCGACCGTGATGTCGAGATGCTGCTCAACGAGCTCGGTGAGCTGGGCGTCGTCCAGCGCGCCCGAGGTGTCGATGTGCCGGAGCTGCCCGTCGGCGGCCAGGAACAGGGTCATCGGGAACGCATTGCGGCGCAGCGCCCGCTGCATCGCCTGCCCCTGGTCGACAAGCATCGGGAACCGTACGCCGAAGTCCTCGCCGATGGACTGGGCGGCGCTGCGGCTGTCCTGGGTGTTCACCCCGATGACCCGGAGCTGCCCTTCGGCGCGTTCGCTGAGCCGTTGGAAGGCGGGCAGTTCCTTGCGGCAGGGCGGGCACCAGGAGGCCCAGATGTTGATCACTGCTGGGCCGCGTACCTCCCGCAGGGCGACCGGTGCGCCGCCGGTGAAGCAGGTCAGCGACAGCTCGGGCAGTTGACTGCCGCCGCTGCCGGTGTCGCCGGCCGGGCGGTCGTCGGCCGAACTGCCCGGCGCACCGTCGTCGCCTGAGCTGCCCGGGGCGCTGGTCAGCGCGGCGCAGTCGGCGAACGGCGACGGGCGGCTGGCGGCCGGGTCCTGCCGGGTGGGTGGGGGCTTCTCGGCCTCGGCGGTGCAGGCGGCGGTGGCGACCAGCAGCAGCGGCATGGCGAGCAGAGCGAGCCGGCGGATCATGGCGCCTCCGCCCGGACCGCCTGCACCGGCACCAACTCCGGATCGACCCCGGCGGCGACCGCGAGGTCACGGGCGCGGGGGCCCTTGAGCAGCTTCGCCGCGGCGGCCGGCTCGGTGGGCCCGGTGCCGTACGACGGGCAGAGCTTCGACAACGTGCACGCTCCGCAGGCCGGCTTGCGCGCGTGGCAGACCCGCCGGCCGTGGAAGATGATCCGGTGCGACAGCATGGTCCAGTCGCGCTTCGGGAACATCGCCCCGATCGCGTGCTCGATCTTGACCGGGTCGGTCTCCGAGGTGAGCCCCCAGCGGTGCACCAGCCGCTGGAAGTGGGTGTCGACGGTGATGCCGGGCACATCGAAGGCGTTGCCGAGGATGACGTTCGCGGTCTTGCGGCCGATCCCGGGCAGCGTCACCAGGTCGGCCAACCGGCCGGGCACCCGGCCGTCGTAGCGTTGCACCAACGCCTGACCGAGCTGGATCAGTGAGTTGGTCTTGTTGCGGTAGAACCCGGTGGGCCGGATCAACTCCTCCATCTCGGCCCGGTCCGCCCCGGCGTAGTCGGCGGCGCTCGGATAGCGGGCGAAGAGCTTCGGAGTGACCTCGTTGACCTTCTTGTCCGTGCACTGGGCCGACAGGATGGTGGCGACGGCCAACTCCAGCGGGCTGGTGTGGTTGAGCTCACAGTGCGCGTCGGGGTGCGTCTCGGTCAGCACGCGGCCGATCCGCCGCGCCCGCCGGGTACGCCCGAGGTCGGTCTCGGTGGCACTTCTGGTCACGACGGCCAGCCTACGTCGCCCCGCCGACACGGCGACGGGCACGCGTACGCAGGGTGGCTCAGCCCTCGTCGGGTGCCGGGTGACTCAGCCCGCGGCGGGCGGGCTGATCTTGCCGGAGTCGGTGAACCTGGCGCCGGTCTCCGGGAAGTCGAGCTTGGTGACTTCCTTCAGCAGCCCGAGGCCGCGATCGTCGGGATCCACCACCGGCTTGCGGACCCCGTCCATGTACGTCGACACGAACGAGCCGCCCGCCCAGGTGCCGTCCTCCTCCAACGACACCTTGAGCACCCCACCCCAGCCGAGTCGCCCGTTGTTGCTCAGCGAGTTGCCGCCACCGGCGAAGTTGCCCAGGCTGTACGCGATCAGCCGGCCCTTGTAGAACTCCATGCCCCGCAGCACGTGCGGACCGTGCCCGACCACCAGGTCCGCCCCGGAATCGATCATGGCTCGGGAGAACTTGATCGGGTCACCCCGGTTCTCGCCGAGGAACATCTCGGTGCCCGGTCGTACCCGGGTCATCTCCGCACCCTCGGCACCCATGTGCACCTGCACCACCACGATGTCGGCCATGGTGGCGGCCTTCGCGATCACCTTCTTCGCGGCCGGGATGTCGGTCAGGCTGTTCGACCAGCGGTACGACGAGAACCCGGCCACCGCGACCTTGACGCCCTTGACCTCCACCACGGTGATCTGGTCGGGGGCGCCGGTGTGCTCCAGCCCGTGCTCCTCCAGCGCCTTCTGGGTGTTCTCGTACCCCTTCTCACCGAAGTCGTAGCCGTGGTTGTTGGCCTGGTTGAGCAGGTCGAACCCGGCGTCGGCGAGGTGTGCGGCGTACTCCGGCGGGGCCCGGAACTGGAAGCAGCGGGTCGAATCCGCCCCGCACTTGCCGGCCCCCGTGTCCACGGTCAACGGCTCTTCCAGGTTGCCCATCACCAGGTCGGCGGCGAGCGCCTTCTTCACCGAGTCGAAGAAGCCCTTGCCGTTGTTCGGCGGCAGCCGGTTGGGTGCCATCGCCATCACGATGTCGCCGGTGGCCGAGAGCGAGATCTTCTTGACCTTCGGCGTCGGCGACTCGACGGGGGCTCCGGTGCCGCCACCGCCCGCACCGGGTTGCCAGATCGGCCCTTCGGTGACTTCGGCACAACCGGCGAGCAGGAGCGCAGCGAACAGCGCGCCGAGCACGGCCAGGGCAGGGCGGCGACGTCGGGACGCAAGGGGGGCGGGAGCATACATCGTGGGCGACCCTACCGGGCCGAAAACCGGATCACGACGGCCGATCGGTCGAGGAGTTCAGACCCGGAGCCGATCCGACCATGGCACGACTGTGCCGGTCCCGACAGCGAGCACGGCGGCATGGACCGCCCGGGCCAGCGGCGCGCCCCACTCCGACCGCGGGCCACCGTACGCGCTGACCGGACCGGTCGGTGGGCACAGCACGGTGACCGCGTCGGTCGGGGTCCCGGTGCCCGGCAGGCCGAGTTCGGCGATCGCCTGCGCCTTGGCCTCGGTGGCCGTGGCCACCGCGTTCACCAGCGCGGCGTCGCCGAGCCGGGCCGGCACCCACGCCACGATGTTGACCGTGCCGACCCGCTGGGCGACGGTCGGGGTCGCCGGCGCCGCCGCGGGGATCGGGGTGCCCAGGCCGACGGTGGCCCACACCCGCACCCCGGTGTCGGTCCGGGTCAGCACCTCGCTCACGTCGACACCGGTCAGCAGGCCCACCCCGGGTCCGTCGAGGCCGAGCCGGCGGGCCATCTCGCCCAGGTGGGCGGCCGGGTCCTCCCGGTCGTACGACATCGGCACTGTCGCGTTCAGCACCCACCGTCGTACGCCGATGCCACCGCCGAGCGGAGCGCTGCTGACCGCCCGCAGCGGTCGCCTCGCCCGCCACACGAGTAGCGGAATGTCCCACCCGTCCTCACGACGAGTGGTCAGCAGGGGGTCGCTCAGCACGCCGTGACCTTACGACCAGCGGCTCCGCCAGATCGGGTGGGCCGGCGATCGTAGTGGGTGTCGGCGACGGGCGGGTTACACCAACGATCAAGATTCCAGGGGTGGACCTCTGATTACTGCTCACGTGCGCCTAGACTGGGCGGCGCGCGAGGGGATCAGCGGACGGCAGTCCCGGCCGAGCAGACGGCACGCGCAACCGGAGGTGTGCGCGATGGACGAGGTACTGGCCCGCAGCGGGATCTTCCAGGGCGTTGACCCGGAGGCTGCCGAGGCGCTCGCCAAGGAGATGGAGACGATCGAGGTCCGCAAGGGCGAGGTCGTCTTCAACGAGGGCGAGCCCGGCGACAGTCTCTACATCCTGCTGTCCGGCAAGATCAAGGTGGGTCGCCGCGCGGCGGACGGCCGACAGAACCTGATCGCGGTCATGGGACCGTCGGACATGGTGGGCGAGCTGTCCCTGTTCGACCCGGGCCCGCGTACGGCGACCGCCACCGCGGTCACCGACAGCCGCCTGGCCCGACTGCGCAAGCAGGCCCTGCGCCCCTGGCTGAACAACCGGCCGGAGATCGCCGAGCAGTTGCTGCGGGTGCTCGCCCGCCGCCTGCGCCGGACCAACGACGCCCTGGCCGACCTGATCTTCACCGACGTGCCCGGCCGGGTCGCCAAGAACCTGCTCCAGATGGCCGGCCGCTTCGGCACCCGCGACGGCGGCGTGCTGCGAGTGACCCACGACCTCACGCAGGAGGAGATCGCCCAGCTCGTCGGCGCCTCCCGGGAGACGGTCAACAAGGCCCTTGCCGACTTCGCCTCGCGCGGTTGGCTGCGCCTGGACGGCAAGAGCATCATCATCCTCGACCCGGAGCGCCTGGCCCGCCGCGCCCGCGTCTGACCCCGTCTGCTCACCCACCCGCTCGGCCCGCCACCGCGGACCGGGCGGGTGGCGCTTTTCCACGTCCAGCCCGGCCCTCGGCCCTCGGTGCCCCGACCCCTTGGCCATCGCCCCTTGACAGCCCTCGGTGCGCCCTCGGCTCGGACCGAGGGCCAGGAGGTTGGTCCGTGCGAGCAGGGGGTCCCTCCCCTTCCGCCCTGTGTCCACGCCCCCCTTTGCTCTGCTTCAACCCACGCAATGGTTCGCCGCCAACAACGATGCGTGGGTTGAAGCAGAGCAAAGGGGCACAGTGAGGTGCCGGAGGGGGCGACGCGGGAGGGGTTCGCGGGCACGTACGCGCCGCAGTCTCCGCCGGTCGGCACGGTGTGGCGTGGAGATCAGCGGGGCGGGCCGAGGCAGCCGCAGGAGCGATAAAAAAGTCAGTCTTGACTGTTTGTTTCTGGCGCGGCAGGCTGTGCGCGTGTCCACCGCATCGACCCGGGTCCCTCAACAGGAACGCAGTCGCGCCACTCAGGCCCGGCTGCTGGAGGCGACCCTCGACTGCCTGGTGGAACACGGTTGGTCCGGCACCACCACGACCGTCGTGGCTCAGCGCGCGGGCGTTTCGCGGGGTGCCCAGCTGCACCACTACCCGACCAGGGCCGCCCTGGTCACCGCCGCCGTCGTGCACCTCACCGAGCGGCGGGCGGCGGAGTTGCGCAGCGAAGCGGAGACCCTGCCGGCCGGCCCAGGTCGGCTGGACCGGGTCGTCGACCTGCTCGCCGCCGCCTTCACCGGGCCGCTGTTCGTCGCCGCCCTCGAACTCTGGGTGGCCGCCCGTACCGACGCCGAACTACGTGCCGCGCTGCTGCCGCTGGAGGCCCGGGTGGGCCGGGAGATGTACCGGCTGACCGTCGAGCTGCTCGGGGTGGACGAACGCCGGCCCGGCGTACGCGAGGCGGTGCAGGCAACCCTCGACCTGCTGCGTGGGCTGGGCGTGGCCAATCTGCTCAGCGACGACTCGGCCCGGCGGACCGCCCTGCTGCAGGCCTGGAAACACCAGCTCGCCGCCCTGCTCACCCCCGCTGCCGACCCGCCGGGGAGCGCGCGGCACTGACGATCCCGCCCGGAGGCATCATGCTCGACCTGCCCGCACCGCCCACCGCACCGACTGCCACCGGACGGCTCGCACCGACTGCCACCGGGCGGCTCGCATGAGTCGGGCCACCGGCCCGGGTGCGGTGCTGCGGGTCGGTAACGCCTCCGGCTTCTACGGCGACCGTTTCTCCGCCTGGCGGGAGATGCTCGACGGCGGCGAGTTGGACGTGTTGACCGGGGACTACCTGGCCGAGTTGACCATGCTCATCCTGGGCCGGGACCGGATGCGCGACCCCGACCTCGGCTACGCGAAGACCTTCCTCCGGCAACTGGAGGGCACCCTCGGCACCGCGCTGGACCGGGGCGTACGGATCGTCACCAACGCCGGTGGGCTCAACCCGGCGGGGCTGGCCGCCGCCGTGCGGTCTCTCGCCGACCGGCTCGGGCTCACTGTGCGGGTCGGGTATGTGGAGGGCGACGCCCTCGCCAGGCCGGACGCACTGACCGCCAACGCGTACCTCGGGGCGTTCGGCATCGCCGCCTGCCTCGACGGTGGGGCCGACGTGGTGGTGACCGGCCGGGTCACCGACGCCTCGCTGGCCGTCGGCCCGGCCATCGCGCACTTCGGCTGGGGACGCGACGACCTGGACGCGCTGGCCGGGGCGACCGTCGCCGGGCACCTGATCGAGTGCGGTGCCCAGGTGACCGGGGGCAACTTCAGCTTCTTCACCGAGTTGCCCGACGGTGGGCACCGGCCGGGCTTTCCGATCGCCGAGCTGCATCCGGACGGCTCGGCCGTGCTCACCAAGCATCCGGGCACCGGCGGCGCGGTCACCGTCGAGACGGTCACCGCCCAACTGTTGTACGAGGTGGGCGGGCCTGCGTACCTGGGGCCGGACGTGGTGACCCGGCTGGACACGGTGACCCTGGATCAGGAAGGGCCGGACCGGGTCCGGGTCTGCGGGGTCCGGGGTACGCCCCCACCGGAGACGCTCAAGGTCGGCATCAACAACCTGGGCGGCTTCCGCAACTCGATGACGTTCGTGCTCTGCGGGTTGGACATTCCGGCCAAGGCCGCCCTGGTCGAGGCGCAGTTGACCGAGTCGGTCGGCCCGGATGGGCTGGAGTTCACGCTGGCGCGTACCGATCATCCGGATGCCGTGGACACCGAGACGGCCAGCGCGCTGCTGCACGTACACCTGCGCGACGGTGACAAGTCGCGGGCCGGGCGGGCCTTCTCGGCCGCGGCGGTGGAGCTGGCGCTGGCCTCCTATCCGGGTTGCACCTTGACCACTTTGCCCGGCGACGCCACCCCGTACGGAGTCTTCACCACGGACGCCGTGCCGCAGGGCGACGTCGCACACGTCGCCGTGCTGCCCGACGGCATCCGCGTGCCGATCCCGCCGCCCCCGGTGACCTGTTTGGAAGGGCCCCCTATACAACACCAGGCGTTAATAAGGGGCCCTTCCTTTCACTCGACCCGGCGGGGGGCGCTGGGGGAGGTGGTGGGGGCGCGCTCGGGCGACAAGGGCGGCGACGCGAACCTCGGGGTGTGGGCGCGTACGGACGCGACCTGGGTCTGGTTGCGGGGCTGGCTGAGCGTTGAGCGGTTGGCCGAGTTGCTGCCGGAGACGGCGGCGCTGCGCGTGCAGCGGTACGAGCTGCCCAACCTGCGCGCGGTCAACTTCGTCATCGAAGGGCTGCTGGGTGCCGGGGTGGCCGCCTCCACCCGGTTCGACCCGCAGGCCAAGGCGCTCGGCGAACTGCTCCGCGCCCGGGTGGTGGACCTGCCGACGGAGCTGACCGCCGGACCGGCATCGGAGGGAGCGAAGTGAGCACACTGGACACCGCCGTCGATCCCACCTCGGCGGCGTTCCGCGCCAACCGGGAGGCGTTGCTGGAACGCATCGCCGAGCTGGACGACACCGTGCAGCAGGCGCGGGCCGGTGGCGGCGAGAAGTACGTGACCCGGCACCACGGGCGCGGCAAGCTGCTCCCCCGGGAACGCATCGAGCTGCTGCTGGACCAGGACAGCCCGTTCCTTGAACTGTCACCGGTGGCCGGGTACGGCACGGATTTCCCGGTCGGGGCCAGCGTGGTGACCGGCATCGGGGTGGTCGAGGGCGTCGAGTGCCTGGTGGTCGCCAACGACCCGACGGTACGCGGCGGGGCGGTGAACCCCTGGTCGCTGGCGAAGACCCGGCGGGCCGGTGAGATCGCCCTGGCCAACCGGCTGCCCATGGTGAACCTGGTCGAGTCGGCCGGGGCGGATCTGCCCACCCAGGCGGAGATCTTCATTCCGGGTGGCCGGGTGTTCCGTGACCTGACCCGGCTCTCGGCCGAGAAGATCCCCACGGTCAGCGTGGTCTTCGGCAACGCCACCGCGGGCGGGGCCTACGTGCCGGGCATGTCGGACTACACAATCATGATCCGGGATCGGTCGCAGGTCTACCTGGCCGGACCGCCGCTGGTGAAGATGGCCACCGGTGAGGACGCCGACGACGAGTCCCTGGGTGGGGCGGCCATGCACGCCACGACGAGCGGCCTGGCCGACTTCCTCGCCGCCGACGAGCGGGACGGCATCCGGCTGGCCCGGCAGTGCGTACGCCGGTTGAACTGGCGCAAGCTGGGCCCCTCGCCCCGCAACCCGCACCCCCAGCCGCCGAAGTACGACCCGGAGGAGTTGCTCGGCATCGTCAGCGCCGACCTCCGGGTGCCCTTCGATCCCCGCGAGGTGCTCGCCCGGGTGCTCGACGGCAGCGAGTTCGACGAGTTCAAACCGGCCTACGGCACCGCCCTGGTCACCGGTTGGGGCGAGCTGCACGGGTACCCGGTCGGTGTGCTCGCCAACGCCCGAGGTGTGCTGTTCAGCGCCGAGGCGCAGAAGGCGGCCCAGTTCATCCAGCTCGCCAACGCCACCGACACCCCGTTGATCTTCTTGCAGAACACCACCGGCTACATGGTCGGCACCTCCTACGAGCAGGGCGGCATCATCAAGCACGGCGCCCTGATGATCAACGCGGTGTCGAACTCGAAGGTGCCGCACCTGACGGTCAACCTGGGTGCCTCGTACGGGGCCGGCAACTACGGCATGTGCGGTCGGGCGTACGAGCCGAGGTTCCTGTTCACCTGGCCGAACGCGAAGTCGGCGGTGATGGGCCCGGCGCAGTTGGCCGGGGTGCTGTCCATCGTGGCCCGGCAGGCCGCCGCCGCCCGTGGCCAGGAGTTCGACGCCGACTCCGACGCGGCGATGCGAATGATGGTCGAGCAGCAGATCGAGTCGCAGTCCGGGGCGCTGTTCCTCTCCGGTCGGCTCTACGACGACGGGGTGATCGATCCTCGGGACACCCGTACCGTCCTCGGGTTCTGCCTGTCGGCCATCCACAACGGACCGGTGAAGGGCGCCGACGGCTTCGGCGTCTTCCGAATGTGAGCGGGCGAATCATGATTGACAGGTTGCTGGTCGCCAACCGCGGGGAGATCGCCCGCCGGATCTTCGCCACCTGCCGGGCACTGGGCATCGAGACGGTAGCGGTGCACTCCGACGCGGACGCCGACGCCCCCTTCGTCGGCGAGGCCGACCAGGCTGTCCGCCTGCCCGGCAACACCTCCGCCGAGACGTACCTGCGGATCGACCTGATCCTGGACGCGGCCCGGCGCTGCGGCGCGGACGCCGTCCACCCCGGCTACGGCTTCCTCGCCGAGAACGCCGACTTCGCCACGGCGGTGGCCGACGCCGGCCTGACCTGGGTCGGCCCGCCCGCCAAGGCGATCGCCGCGATGGGCGACAAGCTGGCCGCCAAGACGCTGCTCGCCGAGGCCGGCGTACCGATGCTGCCCAGCTGGACCGAGGCGGACCAGGTCACCGACTTCCCGGTGCTGGTCAAGGCGTCCGCCGGGGGTGGCGGTCGCGGCATGCGCATCGTCCGCGACCGGGCCGGGCTGGCCGAGGCCGTCGCCGGTGCGCGCCGCGAGGCGGCGTCGGCGTTCGGCGACGGCACGGTCTTCATCGAGCGGTACGTCGAACGGGGCCGGCACGTCGAGGTGCAGATCGTCGGCGACCGGCACGGTACGGTGCTCGCCCTCGGCGAGCGGGACTGCTCGATCCAGCGCCGACACCAGAAGATCGTCGAGGAGGCACCGGCGCTGCTCGCCACCGAGGTGCGGGCCCGACTGCACCAGGCGGCGGTGGCCGCCGGCCAGGCCGTCGACTATGTCGGGGCGGGCACTGTGGAGTTCCTGTTGACCGAGGAGGGTGATTTCTTCTTCCTGGAGATGAACACCCGACTCCAGGTGGAACACCCGGTCACCGAGGCGGTCACCGGGCTGGACCTGGTCCGGCTGCAACTGTTGGTCGCCGAGGGCCAGCCCCTGCCCGTGCCGGCGACCCCGCCGGTACGGGGCCACGCCATCGAGGTACGCCTCTGCGCCGAGGACCCCGCCCAGGGGTACCGCCCGGCTGCTGGCACCCTGCACCGGTTCGCGGTGCCCGGGGTGGCCGCCGAGTTCACCCCGCACCAGGGGTTGCGGCTGGACTCCGGGGTGGTCGACGGCTCGGTGGTGAGCGTGCACTACGACTCGATGCTCGCCAAGCTGATCGCCTGGGCACCCACCCGCGCCGAGGCGGCCCGCGCCCTGGCCGGTGCGCTCGCCCGCGCCGAGTTGCACGGCGTCACCACCAACCGGGACCTGCTGGTCCGGGTGCTGCGCAGCCCGGAGTTCGGTGCGACGCAGGTCGACACCGGTTTCCTGGACCGGCACCCGGAGGTCCTCGCGCCACTGCTGCCGCCCGCCGAGCTTCCGCTCGTCGCGCTGGCCGCCGCGCTCGCCTCGGCCGCCGCCCGTCGCGCCGCCGCACCTGTGCTGGCCGGGCTGCCGTCGGGCTGGCGCAACGCGCCCGCCGTCCCGCAGGTCACCCGGTTCACCAGCGGCGACGGCGGCGAGATCGAGGTCCGCTACCGGTTGGATCGGGCCGGCCGGCTCGCGCACTTGTCGACCTCTGCCGACTCGACCGCCGCTTCACCCCACCACGCCGGTCCGACCCCAGCTACGCCGAACGAGTCCGGCGAGGCCGGTGCGGAGCCGCACGAGGCGGTCACCCTGGTCGAGGCGGGCCCGGAGCGGGTCGTGCTGGACGTGGCCGGGGTGCGGCGGGCGTACCGCGTACACCGGGTCGGGTCCGAGGTCTTCGTGGACGGCCCGGACTCCGCAGCGCGGCTTGTCGAGTCGCCGCGTTTCCCGTTGCCCGGCGCGGCGCTGGCCGCCGGGTCGCTGCTGGCCCCGCTGCCCGGCGCGGTGACCCGGGTGCACGTCGAGGTCGGCCAGCGGGTCGCCGCCGGTGACCTGCTGCTGACCCTGGAAGCGATGAAGCTGGAACACCCCGTTTTCGCCCCGACCGACGGCGTGGTCACCGAACTGCCGGTCCCGCCCGGCGGGCAGGTCGACACGGGTGCCGTGCTCGCCGTGGTCAACCCGCTTGAGGAGACATCGTGACGAACTTCGACCTCAGCCCGGAGCAGGACCAGTTACGCGAGGCGGTGCGCGCGCTGGGTCGCCGGTACGGTCACCGCTACTTCGTGGAGAAGGCCAAGGCCGGCGAGCACACCACCGAGCTGTGGCACGAGGCGGGCCGGCTCGGCTACCTCGGCGTCAACATCCCCACCGAGTACGGCGGTGGTGGCGGCGGGATCACCGAACTGGCCATCGTCTGCGAGGAGTTGGCCGCCGCCGGCTGCCCCCTGCTGCTGCTCGTGGTCTCCCCCGCGATCGCCGCCACCGTCATCCACCGGCACGGCACCGAGGAGCAGCGCAAACGCCACCTGCCCGGGTTGGCCGACGGCTCCCAGAAGATCGTCTTCGCGATCACCGAACCGGAGGCGGGCTCGAACTTCCACCGCCTCGCCACGGTGGCCCGCCGTGACGGCGACGACTGGCTGCTGTCCGGGCGCAAGTGCTACATCTCCGGCGTCGACGAGGCACAGCACGTGCTGGTGGTGGCCCGTACCGAGGACGCGGCGACCGGCAAGCTCAAGCCGGCGCTGTTCCTGGTGCCCACCGACGCGCCCGGAATGACCCGCTCCAAGCTCGACATGGAGATCGTGTCCCCGGAGAACCAGTTCCTGCTCTACCTGGACGACGTTCGACTGCCCGCCGACGCGCTGGTCGGTGAGTCTCTCGACGCCGGTCTGCCGGCGCTGTTCGCCGGGCTGAATCCGGAACGGATCACGGTTGCCGCGATGGGTGCCGGCACCGGTCGGTACGCCATCGAGCGGGCCACCGAGTACACCGCCACCCGGGCGGTCTGGGGCGGCCGAACCATCGGCACCCACCAGGGTGTGTCGCACCCGCTGGCACACGCCGCCGTGCAGGTGGAGCTGGCCCGACTGATGATCCAGAAGGCGGCGGCCCTCTACGACGCCGGGCGGGATCTGGAGGCGGGCGTGGCCGGCAACATGGCCAAGTACGCCTCCAGCGAGGCCGCGGCGCTGGCCGTCGACACCGCCGTCCAGGCTCTCGGCGGTGCCGGCATGACCACCGAGTACGGCGTGGCCACCCTGCTCGGTGCGGTACGCGCCAGCCGGATCGCACCGGTCAGCCGCGAGATGATCCTCAACTTCGTCGCCCAACACATCCTCGGCCAGGACAAGTCGTACTGAGCCGGGGAAGACGGGCCGGGGTACGGCGGGCGACCCGAACGCCTGCCGTACCCCGGTGAGTCGAACGTAACTCAGCGACCGGCCGGTGTCCCTACCGGCAGCGGCGCCACCACTGGCGGTAGCTGCTTCGGTGCACCGCGACGCGGCGCGCCCTGCGCGGCCATGTCGCTGCTGGGCATCTCGGCCCGGGTGGTCGCCGCGAACTCCGGCACCTCCTGGAAGGGCTGAATGTCACCCTTGCAGACCGTGCCCTTCCTGGGCAGCGTCACCCGCAGCAGGTACGCGTCCATGGCATCGGTCACGCAGGCCGAGGTCCCGTACGCCGTGTGCCCCCAACTGTCGCTGGACAGCAGTCGGCTGTTCGGCAGCAGCTTCGAGGCGGACACCGCCCCGTTGTAGTTGGTGGAGGGGTCCCAGTAGTTGCCGACCACCAGCACCGGGTTGGCGGTCCGCCGGTTGAAGGGGCCGGTGAACCGGTCCTCGTCGCGTACCGTCCAACTGCCCCGGGCGCAGGGCGCGCTGGCCCAGGTCCAGAGCCGACCGAAGTACGGATCCCGCTTGTCGGCCCTGGCTGCCCGGGCCGGCCAGGAAGCGACGGCCGTGGGGTGGTTGGCGTCGACGCAGTTCACCCCGAGGAAGGCCTCCATCATGTTGTCGTACGGGATGTCGTCGAAGTGGGCCTGAGCCAGCCACCGGCCCAGCGCGGCCCGCGCCTGCTCGCGGTCCGCCGCGGATGCCGTCGGGTCGGTGAGCCGCAGCACCTCGGCGGTCAACCACACGATGTCGCCGTCGTTCCAGGGGTAGTACAGCAAACTGAGGACGGTGCCGATGAAGCTGGTGTAGGTGAAGGTTCGCGGGCCGAGGTACGGGACTTCGATCACCACCGACCCGGCCTTGAGCCGTTGCATCGCCAGCTCGAACTTGGCCGCCGGGTCGCCGGGGGCCAGCGGGCAGAGGTCGGCGCCGACGGTCCTGCACCGCTTGAGGATCTCGCTGAGCGCCTTGTACGCGCCCTGCGCGCTGCGCATCCGCGACTCCTGGTCGACGTCGCCGTAGTTCCCGCCACCGACCCAGGCGGTCGCGTCCAGCACCCCGTCGATCGCCACAGCGCGAACCCGGTCGGGGAACATGTTCGCGTAGTGCTGCCCGAGGATGCTGCCGTAGCTCCACCCCAGGTAGGTCAGCTTCTTGTCGCCCACGGCCCGACGCAGCACGTCCATGTCCCGGGCCACCTGGGCGGTGGACATCGCGCCACTGATCGGCTTGCCCGTGGTGGAGCAGGCCTTGCCGACGGCGACCGAGGAGGCCACGTACTTCTTCTCCTCCGCCTTGGTGTACGGGAAGGCGACGTTCAACCCCTCGTACGCCCGGGTCTGTTCCTCGACCGTTCTGAAGCACCTGATCGGGTTGCTGGCACCCACCCCGCGCGGGTCCATCCCGACGATGTCGAACCGGTCCAGCAGCACATCACTGAGGAAGTACGGCGAGGCCAGGACGGTGGCGATGGCCGGGACTCCGGGACCACCCGGGTTGATGAAGAGGCTGCCGATCTTGCGCTTCTGGTCGCGTGCCTTGACCCGCACGACTGCCACCTGGGTGGTGGGGCCCTTCGGGTCGTCGTAGTCAAGTGGCAGGTCGACCGTGGCGCACTCGGCCCCCTCGTCGCACTCCGCCCAGTTCATCCTGGGGGTGGGTACCCGGTCGACGCGCAGGCTCTCCTTGATGCTTGTGCGGTGCGAGACGCTCGCACCACCGATGACGATCGGGGCGGCAGCGGCGGGTACGACCGCCATCCCGGCGAGCAGTACGCCGGTGATAGCCGCTGCGGCCAGTGTCCGGGCTGGTCGTGGCATAGGGACGCCTTCCGGTGGGGTGAGGGACACGTCGAGTCGAGGCTCGACCACGACCACTTTAGATACTCAGAACTCATCGCTTTACCGGACAAAGATGAGCTTATCCTGGCATTCACTCGGGCGAATGTAACAACCTGTTCATCAGATGCGCCGTATCCAGCGGTGCGATGCCTGACGTTTTCCCAATCATGGGAAGTCCGTAGTTGACAGACCGGCGATCCCCGACATTCTGGACCAGTGAAACGCTTCTCCGACGCCCGAACCGTCGCGGTGGTCGCCGCCATCGCGGCCTGCTGGCTACTGGCGTCGCTGGTCGCCGGACGTCGACAAGACCTGATCGGCGTGGCGATGGCCCTGCTCTGCGTCCTGCTCGCCACCGTCGCCGGAGTGGCAGTGGCCGCAGCCCGTCAGCAGGATGCCGCCGTTGCGTCCGATCCCGCGCCCCCACTCGGGCCTGCCAACACCGGGCCGCAGGGCGTGGACGCCGACACGCTGGAGACGTTGGGCGACCGCGACGCGGTCCGCGCGATGCGGGCCCGCTACCGGACCGACGGCGACAAGTGACCGGGCAGCCGCCGCCCGCACACCTGTCGCGCCGCCCGGTCAGTTGCCGGTGAGCGTGGGCGAGGCCAGTCCGTTCAGCCCTCGTCCGGCGAGGCAGCGATACGTGGGGTCGACCTCCGCGTCGGTCGGAGGCAGCACCTCCAGGTTCCAGCCGGTCGTCGTACGCCCGCCGATGATCAGTCGGAACGTCTCCTCGTTGCAGACCCGCTGGACGGCCGGATCGGCCACGATCTCGTCGTGGCCGGCGTCAGCCAGCGCGGCGGGCAACTCGCCCTGGGCGTAGCTCTCCCAGGTGTGCCGACTGTCGCACGGCACCCGGCTCGCCTCGGCCCGTTGACCCCGCACCTGCACCGGCCCGAAACACTCCAACTCCTCCGCGCACCGGGCACCGCTGGGCAGCGCCTGCGGCACGGCGGCACAACCCGGCCGCAGCACGCCGGTCGCCGAGGGGCGAACGGGCAGGGTCGGCTGGGCCGGCGGCAGACCACCGGCGGCCCAGGCGCCGACCCCGGCCGACGCGGCCAACGCGACGACGCCCGCCATGCCGAAGAACCAGCGTCGCCGACGCTGCCGGGCCGAGTCGCCGGGGGCCGCAGTGGTGGGCGGCGGGTGGGGCGGACCGGCGTCGTACCGGCCGCCACCAAATCCGAACGAGTTGTCCTGGGCGTATCTGCCGGGAGCGCCCAGGGAGAGATTGGCAAGCAGGTCGCGCAACTCCGCGGCGGACGGCCGCTCCCCCGGATCGTTTGCCATGCCCACCCGGAGCACGTCCATCAGATCCTCCGGCACCCCGGGCAGGCTGGGGATCGGCTGGTGGAACATCTCCAGCACGGTCACCAGGCTCGGGTTCCGCTCGGCCTGCCAGCGGGGCGGCCGACCATGCATGACCGCGTAGAGCGTGGCGCAGAGCGCATACACGTCGACGGCTGGCGACGGCGGGCTGTGATTGAACATCTCCGGTGGCGCGTACGCCGGGGTGAGCACCTCCAGGGCGACCGAGGCGTCCCGCATCTCGGCGACCACCGCCAGCCCGAAGTCGGCAAGCACCGCGCTGTTGAAGTGCGAGTAGAGGATGTTTGCGGGCTTGACGTCGCGATGCAGCACGCCCGCGCCGTGCGAATGGGCGATCGCGTCGGCGATCTTGACACCGAGGTCACGGGCCTCGACGGCATCCAGCGGCGAGGTACGCATCCGCTCGGCGTACGACCCGTCGCAGAGTTCCATGATCAGATAGGGGTGCTGGTCGATGGTGACGCCGACGTCGAACAGGTCCACCACGTGCGGGTGTGACGACATCCGGCCGGCCGCCCGCGCCTCGCGCAGGAAACGCGCCTGGTCCCGTTCGCTGGCCAGGGTGCGATTCTCCACCTTGACCGCGACCTCACGACCTACGGAGATCTGAGTGGCCCGGTAGACCGTCGCATAACCACCCCGGGCGAACACCTGCAAATCAGTCAGACCAGGCACAATGGGCATCGGCAACGAGCCGGGCGGCGTGTCGGTCACGGTATCGAAAATACCCAACCGCACCGTCCGCTCATCGAACCGCATCGGCAGACGGCTCCACGTTCGACGTTCCCGCCCCGCCACGCCCGCCCGAATCCGCAGCGTCACCGGCTCGCCGGGCATCCCACCAGAGGCCCGCCGCGGTGGCCAACGCGCCCACGCCCTCCCAGGCGGCCACGCCGAAGAACGCGCCGGGCGCCACGTCGGCCAGCACCGCGAGCGTGAACACCGTGAACGTGACAAGCCGGAAGACCACCGTGAAGCGGTAGAACGCCCGCCACTCGGTGGCGGTGGCGAGCAGGTAGTAGACGCCCATGTTGAACGAGGCCATCGACGAGGCGGTCACGAAGACACCCGTGTAGTCGCCGGCCGTACGGGTCTCCGGAATCTCGAAGCCGAGCATCCCCAGCAGCGTTTCCGGCCAGAGCAGCCCGACCGCGCCCATCAGCAGTGCCAACACGCCGAACACGGCGATCGTCCAGCCGGCAACCGAGCGCGGCAGCCTCATCTTCAGCCCTCCCCCTTGACGGCCCAGCGACCACGTCGACAAACGCGGGCAACTGCACGGTAACCGTCGGCGTTACGAATCACATCACCGAAACCGACACACCTGCAGCTGCCGTACCAACCCGCCCCGGCAGGGACGGGTCAGCCGGCGGCGCGTAGCCGGGCCAGCAGGGACTCGGCGGCGGCGCGCTCGCTGCGCTGCTCGGTCGCGTACGCCAGACGAACCGCCTCCTCGGCACAGGCCGTCGCCTCGGCCGGGCGACCACACGCGGCCAACGCCTCGGCGAGCACGCTCACCGCGATCACCTGACTGCGTACGTCCTCCGCGGGCACCTGCACCGCCCGCCGGGCCCAGTCCAACGCCTGCTCCCGCTGTTCGTGCGCGAGCAGCGCCGAGGCGTACCGCGCCATCGACTGCCGGCGGGCGAACAGCAACGAGGGCGTACCGGCCGCGGCGGTGGCGACCGGCGCGAGCAGCCCGACCGCGGTACCGGAGTCGCCGGCCGCCAGCCGGGCGGTCGCCAGCAGCACCCGGGGCGCCACCTGTGCGGGTGCCTGCGGGTTGTGCGGCTCGACGCTGGTGAGCACGGCCCGGGCGTCGCGTTCGGCAGCGCTGACGTCGCCCATGTCCAGCGCCACGAAGCCACGCAGGGTGCCGGCCATCCCGGTGAGCAACGGGTGACCCGTACGGTGGGCGTAGGACATCGCGTCGGTGAGCAGGTCGGCGGCGTGCTCCGGCTCGCCCAGCCCTCGGGCGACCACCCCGCGTACGACCAGGGCGAAGCCCTGCCCCCACTCGTCGGAGGCGGCGGCGAACTCGCGGTACGCCCGCCGGGCCTCCCGATCGGCGTCGGCAAGGTCACCGAGTTCGGCCTTCGCGTACGCGTCGACGGCCCGCAGGGTGCCCACCGCCCACGCCTCGCCGACCCGCTCACCGAACGGCAGGAAGATCCGGGCCAGCCGGTGCGCCTCCCGTAGCCGGCCGGCGAGCAGCCGCGCGAAGGCGGTGGTGCCGCGCAGCCAGGCGCGGCCGTACGGGTCCTTGAGTTCGGCGAAGAGTCGAGCCGCCCGCCCGAGGACGGCGTCCGTACCGGCGAAGTCCCCTCGGGTGGTGGTCACCCAGGCCAGGTTCTGCAACGACCAGGCCTGCCCCCGGCGGTCCTGTGCCGCCAGGCTGACCTGGTACGCGGCGGCCAGCCGACTGCTCGCCTGACCCAACCGGCCGGCGAGGAAGTCCGCCATGCCCAGTCGCCGCATCGCCGAAGCCCGCAGTGCGGGCAGCTCGGCGTCGGTGGCCACCTGCAACGCCTCCCGCCAGTAGGTCTCCGCCCGCCGCAGGTCACCCATCACCTGCTGGGCCTGCCCGGCGAGCAGCAGCGCGCTGACCCGGGTCGCCGCCTGGTCCCCGGCGTTCGCCGCGATCTTCTCGGCGTAGGCCAGCGCGTCGGCGGCCTGCCCGACCTGGAGCAGCGCCCGGGCGTGGACCACACGGTCGGCACCCGGCACCTCGCCGCGGGCCAGCGCGGCGGCACGCTCGGCGTACTCGACGGCCAGCGCCGGCTCGCCCTCCTGCAACGACCGGCGCGCGGCGCGGCCGAGCGCGGCGACACCCAGCGGGGCGACCGCCCGGGCCGGCGCGTCCGGGCGCAGGGTGACCGCGTCGGCAAGCGCGGTCGCCCGTTCGACGTGACCGGCCACGAAGTCGTCCCGGGCGGCATCGGCGAAGCCGCCCGGGCCGCCCGAGCCGCTCTCCGGCGGCGCCGCCCAGCGGGCCAACGCGGCGTGCCGTTCGGCCAGCTCAGCCTTGCTTATCCCGGAGTACGCCGCCTCTCGCATCAGTGGTGTGGCGAACGCGTAGCCGGTCCGGGTGCGGTGCAGCATGCGGCGTTGCAGCAGCTCCTCCACCGCCCGTTCCTGCTCGACCGCGACCACCGCGGCCGGCCGGCCGGCCCGACCGGCGCGTTGTTCCCACAGCGCCTCCAGCGCACCGTCGGGCACCGTGTCACCGACCACCGCAGCGTCCCGCAGCACCGCGCGGGCCTCCGGTGGCAGGGCGTCGATTCGAGCCGCGAGCACGGCCGCCAGGTCGCGGGAGAGCAGCCGGCTGCCGAGTGAGCCGGGCACCAGCCGCCAACTGTTGCCCGCTCCGGCGGTCAACGCGCCGCGTTCCATCAGCAGGGTGACAAGTTCCGCCAGGTAGAAGGGGTTTCCCTGGGCGGTGGCGAGCAGTCGGTCGGCGTCGGCCTGGGGCAGTCGCCCGCCGTTGAGATAGCTGGTGAGCAGGCGGGCCGCGTCGGCACCGCGCAGCGGCGGCAGCGCGTGCACCTCGGCGTCCGCGACCCGGGTCAGGGTCCCGGCGGTACGCACCAGTTCGGGCCGGCCGAGCAGCAGCACCAGGATCGAACCGTCGAGCCGGGAGAGGGTGACCTCCAACGCCCGGATCGTCTCACCGGTGGCGTCGTGCAGGTCGTCCACCACCACCATCAACGGCGCCTCGGCGGCGAGCGCGCTGAGCAGGTCCGCCACCGCGTTGGGTACCGCCTCGGCGTCGGGTGGTGGAGAGTTGCTCCAGTCGACCTGGTCGGTGCCGGTGGGCAGTTCGGCGTACCCGAGCAGGGCCAGCAGCTGGTCGACGGCGACCGGGGCGGGATCGGGGCGGAACCGGCTGAGTCGCTGGCCGAGCCGCCGCAGCCGCTCCTCCACCGCCGCCCGGGTGACCGCGGTGGCCGTGTCGTTGGGCAGGCCGGCGGCGGCGCGTACCAGGTCGGCGAGGGGAGCGAGCCGGCGACGCTCGCCGAACGCGGCACACCGTACCGACAGCACTCGGGCACCGGTGTGGGCGGCGTACCGTCCGGCCCCCACGTCGTAGCCGGCGGCGAGACGTTCCACCTCGGCGGCGAACCGGGACTTGCCGATGCCCGCCTCGGCGGTCATCAGCAACACTCGGGGCTCACCCCGGTCGATCACCTCGGCCAGTCGCCCGGCGACCCGGCCGATCTCGGTCTCCCGCCCTACGTAGGGTGCCTCGTCACCGAGCCCTGACCGGGTGCCCGGGGCGTCCAGCAGGCCGAGCAGTTCGTACGCCTCGACCGGCTCGCGCTTGCCCTTGAGCCGCAACGGCCGCAGCGCCCGCCAACTGGCCACGTGCCGGGTGGCCGCGGCGGTGCGCGCCCCGGCGTAGACCGCGCCGACGGCGGCGGCGTCGGCCAGCCGGGCGGCGGTGTTCACGGTGTCGCCGATGACCGTGTACTCGATGGCGGCCTGGATGCCGGCTATCACGTCGCCGGTGTTCAGGCCGACCCGCAGGCCCAGCGGCGCGCCGCCACCGCGCTCGTCGTCCAGCACCCGGCGCACCGCCCGCTGCATGGACAGCGCGGCGCGTACGGCCCGCTCGGCGTCGTCCTCGTGAGCCACGGGGGCACCGAAGACCGCCATGATCCCGTCGCCGGTCAGCTTGTCGACGTGCCCGCCGAAGGTCTTCACCGCCCCGGCGAGGGAAGCCAGCACCCGGTCGGTGACCGCGCCGACCCGCTCCGGGTCGAGATCCTCCGACCAGGAGGTGAAGTCGGACAGGTCACCGAAGAGCACGGTCACCACCCGGCGTTCGGCGGCCGGCAGGGTCGCGGCGGCCGGCAGTGCGGCACCACAGTTGTGGCAGAACCGGCCACCGGGTACGGCGACGGTTCCACAGACCGGGCAGGTCACGGTGTGTCCAACCCCGCGCCGCCAGCGCCGGGGTTCCGGCCCAGATACTCCAGTTGGGCGCGGACCGACCACTCCGCCGCCCACCACAGCGACCGGTCCACGTCGGCGTAGACCTTCGCGACCACCTCCGCCGCGGTGTGCGCACCCTCGTCGAGGGCCACCCGGACCTGGTCGAGCCGGGCCCGCCGGTGGGCGAGGTAGAACTCGGCGGCGGCACCGCAGTCGGCAAGCGCCGGGCCGTGTCCCGGCAACGCCGGGATCCCCCGGTACGTCGAGAGCAGTTCCAGGCTGGCCAGGTAGTCGCCGAGGTGGCCGTCCGGGTGGGCGACCACGGTGGTGCCTCGGCCCAGGATGGTGTCGCCGGTCAGCACCACCTGCCGGCCGTCCCGCTCGACCAGCAGGCAGATCGAGTCGGCGGTGTGCCCGGGGGTCGGCACCAGCCGGATGGACAGCCCGCACCCGTCGCCGCCCAGCTCGACACTGTCCGGTCCGTCACTGTCCGGTCCGTCGCTGTCCGGTCCGTCGCTGTCCGGTCCGACGCCGTCCGGTCCGGTGCCGGTCAGGGGCGGGGCGGCGATGCTGTACGCGGGATCGACGGCCCGGACCGGCACCCCGTCGAGCAGTTCGTGCAGCCGCGGGGCGCCCTCGGTGTGGTCGGGATGCCCGTGGGTGATCAGGACCAGCCCGATCGGCCCGAGCGCGGTGATCGCGGTCAGATGCCCCTCGTCAGCCGGCCCCGGATCGACCAGGACCCCGTACGCCGCACCGGGAGCCCGCAGCAGCCAGGTGTTGGTGCCATCCAGCGTCATCACGCCCGGATTGGGCGCGCGCAGCAACGTCACCCACTCCGGCAGTTCGCTGGCGAGGGCGGTCACCGCCCCCGTCACATGCCCTCCCATGGCTGCGATCGTACGACCCCACCAACCCGCCCTCGCGATCTTGCAGTTTCAGTCCCCGATTCGCCCCTGATTAGGGCGTTTCATCCCGACCGAAAGTGCAAGATCGCGGGGGCGAGGGCGGGAGGGCGGGGAGGGC